>DATAEV010000241.1:0-4667 GCA_036257875.1 Actinomycetota bacterium
GGATGCTATCCCTTCAACGCTCGGTATCGGGAAGGAGATTCCGAAATCCGAGGACCTCTGGAATACCAAGTACCTCTGGGATCGTTACCTCCAGCGTTCGGGCTCCGCAGCGGGCGGTAGCCCAGCGAGACGAAGGGGGAAGGCTGATGGCCACCACCGAGACGAGAACCGTGAACGGGATCAGCGTCCCGCCCGCGGGCAGATGGGAGTTCGACAAGGCGCACACGACCTTCTCGTTCGTTGCGCGGCATATGCTTTCGAAGGTTCGGGGCCAGTTCCCCGAGTACGAGGGCTCGGTGGAGATCGCCGAGAACCCGGAGGATTCGAGGATCGTGGTGAACCTGGACAGCGCCTCGGTCACGACCGGGAACGAGATGCGAGACGGTCACCTCAAGAGCGGGGATTTCTTCCTCACCGAGAAGCATCCAACCATCCGGTTCGAGTCGACCGGGCTCCGGATCGGCGACGGCAACGAGTTCGAGATCGACGGCAACCTGACGATCAAGGACATCACGAACCCCGTGACGTTCAAGGCGGAGTTCCTGGGCTGGGGTCCGGGGATGGGCGACGCGACCCTCGCCTCGTTCACCGCGAAGACCACGATCGAGCGCGCCGACTGGGACCTCACGTGGAACATGTCGGTGGAGACCGGTGGTCTGCTGGTCGGCAAGAAGGTCGACCTGGAGATCGACGCGGACATCCTGAAGGCCGAGTGACCTTCAGGTCATCGGATCCAAGCCGAGATCGCGCGAGAGCACGAGCCTGAGGATCTCGCTCGTGCCCTCGCCGATCTCGAGCACTTTCGCATCCCGGTAGAAGCGGGCCACCGGGAACTCCTCCGTGTAGCCGTACCCACCGTGGATCTGCACGGCCTCGCGTGCGCACACGTTGGCGATATCACTTGCGCGGAGCTTCGCGGTGGCGGCGGCGGCCGCGTAGGGGCGACCTTGATCCTTCAGCCAGGCGGCCTTCCAGGTGAGCAGACGGGCCGACTCGATCGCGACCCGCATGTCGGCGAGCTTGAACGCGATGGCCTCGTGCGCGCCGATCGGGCGGCCGAAGGCCTCCCGATCGCGCGCGTACGAAAGGCTCGCGTCGAAGCACGCTTGAGCCAGTCCCACCGAGATCGCCGCGATCGCGATCCGGCCGTCGTCCAGCGAGCCGAGGCATTGCCGCAAACCGCGGCCCCGCTCGCCCAGCAGATGATCCTCCGGAACCCGACACCCCTGGAAGACGACCTCGTGGGTGTCCGTCGACCGCCAGCCCATCTTCCGGTACTCGGAGCCGATCACGAGGCCGTCGGCGTCGGCGGGGACGATGATCGTCGAGACATCGTGCGGCGGTTCGTCGGTCCGGCACGCCACGACGAGGAAGCCGGTGATCGGGGTTCCGCTGTTCGTGATGAAGGACTTCGAGCCGTCGATCGTCCAGGTGCCGTCCGCGAGCCGCGCCGTGGTCCTGAGCGCCTTTATGTCGGATCCGCCGCTCGGCTCTGTCAGCGCGAATCCGGCCAGCATCTCTCCCGCGGCGATGTGGGGGAGCCACCGCTCCTTCTGCGCCGAGGTCCCGAAACGCGTCACCATCCCACCGGCCAGACCCGAGGCGACCGACAGGGTGACCGCCACGCTCGAGTCGACCCTTCCCAACTCTTCCATCACCAGCGCCCACGTCACGGCGTCGGCCCCGAGGCCGCCGTACTCCTGGGGGATCGGGAGCCCGAAGAGCCCGAGGCCGGCCATCTTCTTCACGATGTCGATCGGGAAGATCTCGTGCTGATCCCGCTCCGCAGCGCCGGGCGCGACCTCTTTCTCGGCGAACTCGCGAACGAGCGCGCGCAGCTGTTCCTGCTCGTCGGTCAGGTCGAAGTTCATGCCGGCTCGAACCCCTCGAGGTCGTGGATCGACCCCGTGCGATCCGGTCGCAGGACGGCCCGGACGCGTCCACCGATGTCGGCCGTCCCGAGGAGCCGGTGCAACACGACGGTGTCCGCACCGTCGAGCCGAACGAGGGCGAACCTCACGGCGGGCTCGAGCCGGGTGCCGTCGACGTCCTGCCGGGCGACGGTCCACGACTCGACGGTCCCCTCCGGGCCGCACTCGGTGTCGGGCACGAGCCCGGCCAGGCAGCGTTCGCAGAAGATCCGTGCGGGCACGTACGTGACGCCGCAGTCGGCGCACCGCGAGCCGAGGAACGTCCCCCGGTCACGGAGCGCCTCGAAGAAGACGGTGTTGCCCACGCCCGGCGTGTACCGGAACGCCACCGGGAGCTCGCCCTCGATCCGGCGGACCGTCACGGGGTCATCTCCACCGCTGCCGCTGCGACGAGCTCGCGATCCGGCGCCCGATCGCGTGGCCGGAAATAGGCGATATCGAGGATCGATCCGTTGCGATCGTCCATCGGCTTCCAGACGGCCTCGACGGCCATGCCGATCCGAACGTCGTCCGGCGCGACCTCGCCGAGCTTGTGGAGGAAGCCGCCGTCGCTCGAGCCGTCGATCCTGATCACGGCCGGGAGCTCCGGTTCGTCGAGCGGGCGCATGTCCCACATCACGTGGCAGATCGAGAATGTCTCAACCGTTCCGGTGGCGGCCAGCTCCATCCAGGCATCGGTCGGTCGGAAGCACCGTTCGCAGAAGGCACGGGGTGGAACGAGGGTCCGTCCGCAGGAGGCGCACGTGGTGGCGAGGATCCGTCCGTCCCGGAGCCCATCGAGGAAGGCCCCCACCGCGTCGCCCGGATCCCACGAGTAGCGAGCGTCCAGCGGCGTGTCGACGGCGCCGGCCGCGCTGCGGAACTCGGCATCGGACAGCGACGTCGGCCCGAGCATCGTCGCTGGCTGAGCCGTCGGCTGTCCGACCGAGCCCCTCCCACGTCCGTCCGCGCCCATCACGACCACGGTTCCCACCTGCATCAGATCGCCCCAGGCCTGGGCGACGCCGCGCTCCGGCGTCCCGGGGACCTGCCGCGCCCCGGCCTCGCCGCGGAGCTGCCAGAAAAGCTCGGCGATCTTCATGAGCCCGGCGGCGGCGATCGGGTTGCCGACGCCGAGCAGGCCGCCGCTCGGACAGCAGGGAAGGTCGCCGTCGCGGGCGGTCACGCCGGCGGCGGCCGCCTCCGGAGCCTTCCCCTTGTCGAACAGCAGAAGGCCCTCCAGGTGGTGAAGCTCCTTGTAATCGAACGGGTCGTAGGGCTCGGCGACGTGGATCTGCTTGCGTGGTTCGGTGATGCCGGCCATCCCGTACGCCATCCGGGCGGCGTTCTCGACGTACTCGGGGTAGGACAGGTCTCGGTTCGTCCAGTAGGTGGAATCGAGGTTCCACCCGACGCCGTCGATCCACACCGGTGCGTCGGTGAACCGGCGGGCCGCGTCCTCGGAAGCCATGACGGTCGCGACGGCTCCGTCGCTGATGGGGGAGACGTCCAGGCGCTGCACCGGCCACGCCAACACGTCGGACGCGAGCACGTCCTCGACCGAGATGTCGGCTTGTCCCAGGAGCGCGGCCGGGTGATCGGCCGCGTTGCGCTTGTTCTTGACCGCGACGGCGGCGATGTCGCGTTTCTCCAACCCGTAGCGCTGCATGTACCGGTTCATCTCCAGCGCGAAGATCCACAGCAGGTTCGGCCCGAGCGGTCGTTCGAGGATGTTGTCGAAGATCGTGAGGAACGCGCCCTGCGGGTGCGGCTGACACGACGACATCTTCTCCTCCGCCACGCAGAGCACCACGTCCGCCTGCCCCGAGGCGACGGTGTACCAACCCTGGATCGCGGTGAACACGCCGCTCCCGCCACCGACGTACGTCCGGATGAAGGGCTTGTTCCACCCGCCGGCGCCGTCCGCCAGGTAGTCGCCCTTGCGGTGCACCCCGTCGAAGGCGTCCGGGGCGCTCGTGAGGCAGACCGCGTCGACCCGGTCGAGCTTCATCTCCGCCGCGTCGAGCGCCGCCCGTGCCGCCTGGAAGGCGAGCTCCTTGCCCGTCTCTTGCGCGCGGCGGACGAAGCGCGTCATCCCCGCCCCGATGACCGCGACCCGGCGGCCGGTCATCGATGGGCCTCCGTGGGCTCGCTCGCCTCGAAGTAGGCGAGAACGTTGCCGTCCGGGTCGGTGAAGGTCGCGAAGCGCTGCCTGCCGTCTTCGCCTCCGCCTTCGTGGTCGATCGCGACGCCCTTCGCTCGCAGCCCGGTCAGGGCCGCATCCAGGTCGTCGACCGTGAAGCCGATCGTGCCGCCGGGCTCCATCGCCTCTCCGGGGCGAACACCGTGCAGTCCGAGCGCGATCGTGCCGGTCGCGAACTGCGCCCAGTCGTCCCCGGCCCGGACGTGCAGCCGGAGCCCGAGCGTGTTCCCGTAGAACCCGACCGCGCGGTCCATGTCCTGGACGAAGAGGTAGACGAGATCGATCGGGGGCATCGCGCTTATCGATCCCCCTTCAAGACGGCGACGGCCGCGCTCGTGCTCGGGACGCCGCGCCAGGACTGGACCACCGCCGCCCGGCCGTCGCCGGCGCGGAGTTGCTCGACGGCGGCGAGGGTCCTCGCGAGGCCGTTCGCCTCATGCAGGTACCCCTCGCCGAGGGCGCCACCCGATCGGTTGACCGACGCGGGATCCAGCTCGGCGAGCCCGAGCGCGTCGAGGTGCTGGATCTGTTTGTACGCGAACGTGTCGTCGACC
>DATAEV010000113.1:0-2742 GCA_036257875.1 Actinomycetota bacterium
CGCGAGCCTACCCCTCCGAGCGGCCGTGAACGAGGAACCACGGCAACCTTCGGAACGAAGCAGTCCGTAGGATGGCTCCCCGCATGCGTCACCCCTTCCGCGTCGCCGCGTTCGTCGTGGTCGCAACCCTGCTCGTGGCCGCCGCGTGGATCCGACTGCCGTATTACGCGATCGGTCCCGGGCCTGCTCGGTCGGTGACGCCGCAGATCCGCTACGACGGTCGCCCGCGCTACGACCCCACGGGTGCGCTCGAGATGACCACGGTGAGCTACCACCAGGTGAGTCCCTTGCAAGCGCTCGCCGTCTGGCTCGAGCCCGACTGGGCGTTGGTTCCCCAGGCCGATCTGTATCCGACCGGCAACGTCGCGCTGGAGAACCAACGGTCGATCTCCCAGATGGACCAGAGCAAGATCGACGCGACCGGGGTCGTTCTCCGGCGACTCGCGAACTACCCGAAGGATCACGGCGCGGGAGCCTTGGTCGAGTCCACCGTCCCCGACTGCTCAGCGGACGGACGGCTGTTCCCGGGGGACATCATCGAGGCGATCGACGGGAAGCCGGTCGGGGATACCGCGGACGTGCGTCGCATCCTTCACCACGCGAAGGAGGGGCAGGCCTTGTCCTTCCGGCTCGATGTGGACGGGAAGGTGGAACGGGCGACATTCGTCCGGAAGCCGTGCGGCCCCGACGAAGAGCTGCTCGTGGGGTTCCGCTCCATCGACCCGTTCCCGTTCCCGGTCTCGATCGACAGCGGCGACGTCGGCGGTCCGTCCGCCGGACTGATGTGGGCCCTCGGGCTCTACGAGCTGATGACGCCGGGCGATCTGACCGGCGGACGCACGATCGCGGGTACCGGGACGATCGACCTTCGGGGCCAGGTCGGTCCGATCGGCGGGATCCGCGACAAGGTGGTCGCGGCGCAGCGTGCGGGGGCGAGCATCTTCCTCGCCCCGGCCGACGACATGGGAGATCTCGCCGGGGTGGACACGGGGGCGATGCGGGTCATCTCGGTCGCGACCTTCGCCGACGCGCTCCAAGCGCTCCGGCCTGGCGGAACGACGACGTGAAGTAGGCTGCAGGCCGTGTCGACGATCCGTCTCCCGAGCCGGTCACGGCGATGGCCGCTGATCCTCATCGGAGCCGTCATCGTCGTGATCATCTTGTTCACGGCGCTCTCGGGCTTCGTGATCGATCTGCTCTGGTACCGCGAGATCGACCAGAGCGGCGTGTTCTGGACCGTCCTTCGGACCAAGACCGTCCTCGCGGTGGTCTTCGGGTTGCTGTTCTTCGCGATCCTGTACGTGAACCTGGTCATCGCGAGGAGGATCCGGCCGACGACCCGGATCCTGTCGCCGGACCAGGAGGTTCTCGAGCGGATCCGCGACGTGACGGATCCGCTCGTTCGATGGGCGATCCCGGTCGGCTCGGCCTTGCTCGCCTTCTTCGTTGCGCTCGGCGTGACCGGCGAATGGAGCAACTTCTTGCTCTGGAAGAACTCGTCGGGCGTGGTCTTCGGGACCCCGGAGCCGCTGTTCCACCGCGACCCGGCGTTCTACGTGTTCTCACTCCCGTGGCTCCGCTTCCTCCAGGGGTGGTTGTTCTCGACGCTGGTCGGGGTCACGATCCTGGTCGGGATCGCCCACGTCCTGTGGGGTGGGATCCGTCCGCAGGCCCCGATGTTCGCCGACAAGGTGACACCGGCCGCTCGCGCCCACCTTTCGGTGTTGCTCGGGCTCATCATGCTGGTCAAGGCGTGGGGCTATTGGCTCGGTCGGTTCGACCTGCTCACCTCACCCCGGGGGGTCGTCGAGGGGGCGTCGTACACGGATGTGAAGGCGCAGCTCCCGGCGCTCAACTTCCTGGCGATCGTCGCCGTGGTCTGCGCGATCCTGTTCTTCGCCAACATCAGGCTGAGGCAATGGAGCCTGCCCATCATCGCGGTCGGGCTCCTGGCGCTGGTGTCGGTGCTGTTGGGGGCGATCTATCCCGCCTTCGTGCAGCAGTTCCGGGTGAAGCCGAACGAACAGCAGTACGAGGCGCCATACATCGAGGACAACATCCAGGCGACGAGCGCCGCATTCAACCTCAGCTCGATCCAGGCCCAACAACGTGACGTGTCCACCGGCCCCCTGACGGCGAGACAGATCGCGGACAACGCCGGCACCGTCTCGAACATCCGCGTGTGGCGTCCGCCGGTGCTGAAGGAGAACCTGCAGTCCGTGCAGCGCTTCCGTCAGTACTACGACTTCAACGACGTGGACGTGGACCGGTACACGGTCAGCAACGAGGAGCGGGTGCTCATGGTCTCCGCCCGAGAGATCGCCCAGCAGGGCCTCGACCCGTCCGCCCAGACCTGGCAGAACGTCCATCTGGCGTACACGCACGGGTACGGTGCGGTCGCGGCGCAGGTCAACACGGCCACGGTCGAAGGGCAACCGGACTACGTCCTGCAGGACCTCCCGCCGGTCACGAGGGATCCGGCGCTCGACATGTCCCAACAGCCCCGGATCTACTTCGGAGAGAGCGACCAGGAACCGTTCGTGATCACCAACACGAACGTCAGCGAGCTGGACTTCCAGCCGGACACGTCGGCGAGCGCGACCTACTCGGGTACGGGCGGCATCCCGCTCTCCAACGTCCTGCGGAGGGCGATGTTCGCGTGGAAGTTCCGCGACTACAACCTGCTGGTCTCGGGCAGCATCAGCAGCAACAGCAGGATCATGATCTACCGCGACATCCAGA
>DATAEV010000288.1:0-5229 GCA_036257875.1 Actinomycetota bacterium
GGCAAGGTCGTCCCCGGATGAGCGCGGGCGAGCTCCCCACGGCGCAGATCCGGCTCCGACTCGGCCAGGAGGACGCACACTACGGCGGCAACCTCGTCGCCGGCGCGACCCAGCTCAAGATCGTCGGCGACCTGATCACCGAGCTCGCGATGCGCTACGACGGCGACGAGGGACTCTTCCGCGCGTACGAGTCGGTGGAGTTCCTGGCCCCGCTCTACGCCGGGGACTGGATCGAGGCGACCGGACGGATCGTGAGCGTCGGGAACACCTCGCGCCGATGTGAGTTCGAGGTCCGGAAGATCGGCACCGCTCGTACCGACATCTCGGAGAGTGCAGCGGAGTTCCTCGAGGAGCCGGTCGTCACGCTTCGGGCGGTCGGGACGACGGTGGTCCCGAAGGAACATCAGCGGTTCCCTCACTGACCGAACGTCAGCTGGCCTTCTGAAGGCCGTGGATCACGCCGAGCAGCTCGTCCATGTCGAACGGCTTCGGGACGTACGCGTCGACACCCAGCTCGAGGGCGGCCGCGCGGTCGCGTCCGGAGGCGAGGGCCGTGACCATCACGACCCTGGGTCGTTCCTCGGCGGGCAGCTTCGCGAGCTCGCGCATCACCGACCATCCGTCCATCCGCGGCATCATCACGTCGAGCACCATCAGCTCGGGGTGGTTCGCCGAGATCTGTGCCATCGCCTCGACGCCGTTGCGGGCGGTCGAGACGTCGTAGCCCTCGGATCCCAGCGCGAGCTCGAGCACCCACACCACCTGCGGCTCATCGTCGACGACGAGGACGCGGTGACCCTTCATCGCGGGATCGATCCCAGCCATGTTCCAGATAACGGGACGGAACGGCATCGCCTCCATGCGTCATCGGTCCCGTTTCCGCACTCCGTCGAGGGACCGACAGGTCGGCCGGAAGCGGGTGCGCGGGGGTGACGCGCACGTAGTCACGACGTGTCAGTCGCACCTCGATCGATCCGCAAACCGGAACCAGGAACCACGTCGCCGATCCGCGTCGAGCCACCGGCGCGCGATAACACGTCGTCCACCTCATGCGGGCCGACGACCAGCACCATCCCGATCCCCATGTTGAAGGTCGCGAGCATGTCGACGTCGGTGGCGTCGGCTCGGCGTTGGATCTCGTCGAAGATCGGAAGCTCGGTCCAGGTCCCTCGTTCGATGCGGGCGCCGAGCCCCGGCGGCAGGACGCGAGGGACGTTCTCGAGCAACCCACCACCGGTGATGTGAGCGGCCGCATGCACCAGCCCGGCTCGGTGCAGGGCTACGACCTCCGGCACGTAGATCCGGCACGGCTCCAGGAGTTCGTCGGCGAACGTGCGACCGATCGCGGGCGGAGCGATCGCGAGCTCATCGGTGGACACCACGGTTCGGACCAGGGAGAAGCCGTTCGCGTGCAGCCCGCTCGAGGGAAGGCCGATCAGGGCGTCGCCGGCGCGAACGCGATCCGGCCCGAGGACGTCCGCTCCGTCCACGATCCCGACGCAGAAGCCCGCGAGGTCGAATCGATCGTCGTCCATGACGCCGGGATGCTCGGCCGTCTCGCCGCCGAGGAGAGCGCAGCCCGCGAGGCGACATCCATCCACGATCCCCTCGACGACCGAGGCCACGTCTTCGGGGACGACGCGGCCCACCGCCAGGTAATCCAGGAAGAACAGCGGCTCGGCCCCCGCGCAGACCACGTCGTCCGCGCACATCGCCACGAGGTCGATGCCCACGGTGTCGAGACGGCCGGTGACCCGTGCGAACTCGAGCTTCGTCCCGACCCCGTCCGTGGCCGCCGCGAGGAGCCGGCGGTCACCGATCGAGAAGAGTCCCGCGAAGCCGCCGACGTCGCCCCTGACCTCGGGCCGCCGTGCCCGGGCCGCCAGGTCGGCGATGAGCGTCACGGCCTTCGCGGCGGCCTCGGTGTCCACGCCCGAGGAACGGTAGACGTCGCTCATCGCTCAGCCCGTCGGGAGCTTGAGCTGGTCCTCGAGGACGTACTTCCCGGCACCCTCCGGGATGTCGATCGGGTATTCGCCGTCGAAGCACGCCCTGCAGAACGTCTCTTTCCCGTCACCGGCGGCGGCCACCATCCCTTCGAGCGAGAGGTACCCGAGCGAATCCGCGCTCACGTACGAGCGGATCTGGTCGACGGTCAGGTCGGCTGCGATCAGCTCCTGTCGGGTCGGCATGTCGATGCCGTAGAAGCACGGCCACTGGATCGGCGGACAGGTGATGCGGATGTGGACCTCGGCCGCACCGGCTTCGCGAAGGGCCTGGACGATCTGCTTGGTCGTCGTCCCACGCACGATCGAGTCGTCCACCACGACGAGGCGTTTGCCCCTGATCGAGTCCGGCAGCGGGTTGAGCTTGAGCTTGACGCCGCGATCACGGAGCGACTGGGACGGCTGGATGAAGGTACGGCCGACGTAGGTGTTCTTGTAGAGGCCGTCCCCGTACGGGATCCCGCTCACCTCGCTGAAACCCTGCGCGGCCGAATGGCCGGTCGTCGGGACCGCGATCACCAGGTCGGCATCGGCCGGGTGCTCCCGGGCGAGGATGCGCCCCATCTCGCGTCGGGCTTCGTGCACCGACCGTTCGCGTATCCGCGAATCCGGGCGCGCGAGGTAGACGACCTCGAACACGCAGAGCGACCGCTTCGGGGACTCGATGAACCGCTGCGTGTGCAAGCCTCGGTCGTCGATCCGCACCAGCTCCCCCGGCTCCACGTCGCGGACGAGGGTCGCCCCAACGATGTCGAGCGCACACGTCTCCGAGGCGACGACGAATCCGTTCGGGAGCCGCCCGATGGAGAGCGGCCGGACCCCATGCGCATCGCGCGCCGCGAACACGCTCCGCTCGTCCATGAACACGAAGCAGAACGCGCCACGGAGCTCGGGCAAGACCTCCATCGCGGCGGCCTCGATGCTGCCCGTATCGGGTGTCCGATCGGCGATCATCGTCGTCACGATGTCCGAATCGGTTGTGGCGAGACCCGCACCGCGGACCCGTCCAGCGAGCTCGGAGGTGTTCACGAGGTTGCCGTTGTGACCGAGCGCGATGGAGTGCACACCGTCGGTCTTGAAGACCGGCTGGGCGTTGTCCCAGGTGGTCGAACCGGTGGTCGAGTAGCGGGTGTGCCCGACCGCCAGGTCGCCGTGAAGGGTCGTCAGGGTCGCTTCGTTGAAGACCTGGCTGACCAGCCCCAGATCCTTGTAGACGAGGATGTTGGATCCGTCGGACACGGCGATCCCGGCAGATTCCTGACCCCGATGCTGCTGGGCGAACAGACCGAAGTAGGTGAGGCGGGCGACCTCGTCGCCGGGTGCCCATACGCCGAAGAGCCCGCACTCCTCTTTCGGTGACTCGGCGCCCATCGAGGACCCCAGTGTATCGAGACGGTCACGACGCGACGGGAGATCTGCGTCTCACGGGATCAACGTGATGGGGAGGTCGCGGGAGATCGCCTGGAGCCCGTCGCGATCGAACGTGAGCACGATTCCTCCGTTCCGCTCGGCGCAGGCCACGACGGCCGCGTCGGCGAACCCGAGCGGAAGCGCCGCGTAGCGGCTCATCAGCGTTGTGATCCGGGGCAGGTCCAGATCGCCGCAATCGAGCAGGGTCTCGCCCGTCTGGATGCCCTCGAGGAAGACGAGGCTGGCCGCCGGCGCCAGCCGGCGGCCGAGCACCGCGTCGACCTCCGCGAGGATGCCGACCGGGACGACGGTCGGCATCCTCGCGGCCCCGAGCGCGCGAACGGCCTCACGGTGTCGTCGGTCCTTCCGGATGAAGAGCGCCGCGATCCCGGACGTGTCGAGCGTGATCACGTCCACCCCCCGACCCACGAGGGCAACCGGAAGGAGTCGCTGCGCCCGAGATACCGGTCGATGGCCTCGCGGATCAGCTGGTCGCGAGGGCGATCGCTGGAGGCCGCAAGCGAACGCAGCCGCCGGCGCTGATCCACATCGAGGTAGATCGTGGTCCGTTCGACCCTCGGGATCACCGCCGTCACGGCGGACGGCACGTGCGGCTGCCAACCGTCCATCGTGCGCAAGGAGACCACGGCGCGTTCGGCACCGCCGTGACGACGGTCACTCGGCGGGAAGGGACCCTTCGAGACGGAGCAGCAGCTCTTTCCGAGGCAGACCGCCCCCGTACCCGGTGAGGTTCCCGCCGGCCCCGATCACCCGGTGGCAGGGGACGACGATCGGGATCGGGTTCGCGCCGAGCGCCGCGCCGACCGCTCGCGCCGCCCTCGGGCGGCCGATCCTTCCGGCGATCTCTCCGTAGGTGGCCAGGCGGCCGAACGGAACCCGGGCCGTCGCCCCGAGCACGTCCTTCGCGAACGGGCTCATCAGGCGCCGGTCGAGACGCAGGTCGAACCGGCGGCGCGCGCCACGGAAGTACTCGTCGAGCTCCCGGCGCACGTCGTCCGTGGCGCGCGCCGCCATGAGCACCCGGGGCGACAGCTCGCGCGCCAGCCGATCGATCACGCGGTCGCGATCCTCTCCCTCGAAGGAGATCGCCGCGAGCCCGCGCGGGGTCACGGCAACGAGCAGCTCGCCCACCGGGGATCCCACCGTCCCCACGGCAACGTCCACGAGCCCCGTGTCGGCCGCCACCGCGCGGAAGCGGTCGGCGGCTTGCGCCGAGCCTCGATCCGCTTCGTGGGTCGAGATCGTCAGTCGTTCGTCCATGTGGCTCGCTCCTTGAGCTCCTGCTCTTTCAGTTTCCGCAGTCCGTGGTAGGCGCTGGCGCGCACCGCCTCCTCGGAGCAGCCCATCAGCGAGGCGGTGTCCGCGACGGTGAACCCCAGGATGTGACGGTAGGCGACCGCGTCGCGTTGGCGCGCCGGGAGGTCACGCACCGCCACGACGGCGGGGCCGAACCCGTTCGCGGCGGGGTCGACCTCCGTCGGACGCTCGGGTGGCGCGGCGAGCGGGATCGGTCTCCGCGCGACGCCCCGGTGGTGATCGATCGCCTTCCGCGACGCGATCCGGAGGATCCACCGATCCAATCGGTCGGCCTCGGTGCATCGAGGGTATGCCCGGAGCGCCGCCAGGAACGTCTCCTGGAAGATGTCGTCCGCATCGATCGGCCCCACCGCCGCCGTCAGGTAGCGGAACACCGTCGTGCGGTTCGCCTCGAGGAACCGTTCGAACGGCGGGAGCCGTCGGCTCACACGTTCCACCACCTGCGGACGGGGAGATCGCGCCAGACGTGCGGCCG
>DATAEV010000294.1:0-2737 GCA_036257875.1 Actinomycetota bacterium
TCAGGTTTCGAGGAACACGAAGACCTCGTCGAGGGTAGCCATGCTTCCGGAACGCGTCAAACGAAACCGGTCAGCCCCGGTGACGCTCGGAGAGCGTGACCTCGACGCCACCGACGATGTCACTGATCAGGTTGTACAGGAGCGCGATGAACACCGACAGCGCCGTCCACACGAGCGCGAACACGCATCCGACGAAGAAGAGCCACGTGAAGATCTTCGTTCCGTCGATGACGGCCGGCGTGCATCGGTACGTGCCCTGATCCGGCTTCACCAGGCACCCGATCCACTGCGCCATCGTGTCGGTGACGCCTGCGGCCTGGAGGACCAGGAAGATGATCAGCAGCGCGAGCCAGAACACGAGCATCATGCAGAACGAGAACAGAAGCGAATATCGGAAGACCGAGACCAGGCCGAAGCGCCTGATCGTGACCTTGGTTCGCCGTGGCTCCCCGAAGCCGTGCGAACGCTCAGCCCGGCGTGGCCGGACCGCGCCGCCCAGCTCCACGTCGATCACGGGAGCGTCGGGGGTTGTCGTCTGCGGGAAGGGATCCTCAGCCGTCGTAGTCATCCTCGCACCGGGGAAGGTTCTAAGGGTACGCCGACCCGAGGGCAAGCACCCGGAAGCCCAGGATCAAGTTCGGAACGGGCCTTGGCCCGCGAACAGGAGCCGCACGTTGGCAACCGCCGCGACCGCCAGCAGGACCGGGGCGACCACCCAGGAGGCCGGCTCGACATCGCTGAGCAGCAGCAAGCCGCCCATTCCGATGCCGGCGCCTCCGAGGGCGAGCATCGCGTCGAGGACCCGATGAGGGAGCCGGGTCCGGAGCGGGAACGCGGCCAGCAGCAGCAGTGCGGCGGCCGCGAGGAGGAACGACCAGCCAGCCACCGGGTCCATGGGGCGAGGATACGGGTCGCGGTCAAGCAGCCGTGGGTCGGTGCCGATGCAGCCCGTGTGGAAGGCTGCGCGCATGGCATGGAGCCGGCCTGGTGCTTCCTGTGCCGGATCGAACGGAGTGGGGCGGACCCCCGCATCGCGTGGGGTCTCGATGCACGGGACGACGTGGGCGACCCGGAAGATCGGTCGGGTCCGATGACCCTCGCCCAGGCGAGCTACCTCCGGTTCTTGTGTGATGAGTTCGGGGAGACGTTCGACGCCTCGCTGACCGACGGCCAGTCCGCGATCGTCGTCGAGAGCTTCCTCGACGAGCCGATGACGGAGGCGCAGGCACGGACGCTGTTCTTCCTCAGCCAGGCCGTCGGCATGGAGGCCCAGACCGGCCTCACGTACGGCCAGGCGCGATCGAAGATCAGAAGCCTGGTCGCGATCCGCGGCCTCAAGTCCGCCTGAGCCGGGGAGCCTCCTCACCGCAACGCGACGGGTCGCAGCGTCCTGCGATGATGCGGGCCGTGGCCATGGCGATCCCCGCCCCCGACCCAGATGACGATGCTCGCCTCGGTCTTCGCCTGGCGCTCATCGGTCTCGCAGGGATCCCCCTGACGATCGTGCTCGTCGGGCTGGCGCCGCACGCGCTCCGGGCGGGTCTCTACCTGGTCGGCCTCGGCGCCGTGGCCCTCGTCTCGCTCGTCGGAGGGACCCGGGGGAGGCGCGCCCTGAGCGCCGGCACGGCGCTCAGGGCGCGCGCGATCGCGGGCGCCGTCTTGGGGTTCTGGCTCGGGATCACGGCTGCCGTGCTGTGGTTCTGGACGATGATCGGAGTCACGTTGTGAGGGGGCCGAGCGCGTGGCGACCGTGAACGTCGAGAGCGACCTCCGGATCATCCTGTGGATCCAGGCCATCCGCGCGTTCCTCTACGGGTTCGGCGCGGTGATCTTGGGTTCGGTGCTCGCGGCCAGTGGGGCGAGCGCGCTCGAGGTCGGGCTGGTCGGGGCGGCGATCCTGGCCGGGATGGCGTTGTCCGCGCTGGTCGTCGGCATCGTCGGCGACCGTTCCGGTCGCCGACGAACGTACGGCGCCCTGCTCGTGATCCTCGGCGTGGTCGGTCTGGGCTACGCCCTGACCGACCGCATCTGGATCCTCATCCTCCTCGCGCTCTTCGGCACGATGTCGACCGACGCGAACGACAACGGCCCGCTCACGACGCTCGAGCAGGCCATGATCGGGCAGGCTCCGGCCGCGTCACGTCTGCGCGTGTTCGGCCGGTACAACGCGATCGCGTTCCTGACCGGCGCACTCGGCGCGTTGGCCGCGGGCGGGCCGGCGTTCCTTCATCAGGTGTGGGCCGGAGCTCCTGCCGATCGGCGGTGGTTCTTGCTGTTCCCGATCGGGGCGATCGTCTGCGTGTGGCTGGCGACGCGGCTGACCGGTGTGATGGAGGTGGAGGACCGCGCATATGCCCGGCTGGAGCGGTCGCGAACACAGGTGTTCAAGCTCGCCTCGCTCTTCTCGATCGACGCGTTCGCGGGCGGGTTCGTCGTGACGGTCTTCATGGTCTATTGGTTCTCCGTGCGGTTCGGCGCGTCGCAAGAGGTCATGTCGGCGGTCTTCTTCGCGGCCGGACTCCTCCAAGCGGTGTCGTCGATCGCGGCGAGCCGGGTAGGCGCGCGGTTCGGACTGCTGAACACGATGGTGTTCACCCACCTGCCGTCCAACATCCTGTTGATCCTGGTCCCCCTGATGCCCACGCTCCCGCTCGCGATCGCGGTCCTGTTGCTCCGATTCGTGCTGTCGCAGATGGACGTCCCGACGAGGCAGGCCTACATCGCGGCGATGGTGGAT
>DATAEV010000298.1:0-6064 GCA_036257875.1 Actinomycetota bacterium
CCCGTGCTCGCGCTCGCGTTCGGCGAGGCCGCGTACATCCTTCGCACCACGCGCGGCGCGATGGAGGAGGTGCTCGGGACCCAGTACATCTTGTTCCTGCGCGCGAAGGGGATCGCGGAGCGCCGGATCGTCTATCGGCACGCGCTCCGCAACGCCGCTCCCCCGATCGTGACGGTGATCGGGATCCAGTTCGGTGTGCTGCTGGGTGGCGCGATCGTGATCGAGTCGCTGTTCGCCCTGCCGGGCGTCGGCCGGCTGATCGTGACGTCGATCCAGCAGCGCAACTACGTCGTCGTGCAGGGCGGGGTCCTCGTCGTCGCGGTGCTGTTCATCCTGGTGACGCTCGCGACCGACCTGATCGTGGGATGGCTCGACCCGCGGACCGAAGAGGGAGCCGCGACGTGAGCGTGGCCGTCACGACCTCGGGCGCGGCGCCGCGGGCCGTCTGGCGCCGTGGGATCCTCGCGTCGCGCAAGGGGAGGTGGGGATTCGGGATCCTGACGGGCCTGGCGCTCATCGCGATCTTCGCTCCGCTGCTGGCGCCGCACGACCCGAACGCGATCGACGCGACGAGGATCCTGGCGAAGCCCAGCCTGCCGCACCCGTTCGGCTCGGATGACCTGGGACGCGACGTGCTCTCGCGCGTGATCTTCGCGTACCGCGTCTCGCTTGCGGTCGCCGTCGGCTCGACGCTGCTGGCGTTCCTGGTTGGCGTGCCGCTCGGTCTGTACGCCGGGTACCACGGCGGGTGGGTCGACACCGCGATCATGCGGCCCATCGACATGGTGCTCGCGCTGCCGGCGATGCTGCTCGCGGTCGCGCTGATCGCGATCATCGGACCGGGGAGCAACATCTCGGCGCTCGCGATCGCGGTGATCTACATGCCGATCCTGGCGCGCGTCGTGCGGAGCTCGACCCTCGTCGTGGTCTCGCAGACGTACATCGAGGCGGCGCGCGCCCGCGGCACGCGGTCGCGGAGGATCATCACGCGGCACGTGCTCCCGAACGCGATCGGCCCCGCGATCGTACAGGCGACGATCCTGATGGGCTTCGCGCTGCAGATCGAGGCCGCGCTCTCGTTCCTTGGCCTCGGCGCGCAGCCGCCCACCTCTTCGCTCGGCGTGATGCTCGCCGACGGACGCAACGTGCTGACGCAGGCGCCCTGGGTCGAGGTCTTCCCGGGCCTCGCGATCGCGATCACGGTGCTCGCGTTCAACTTCTTCGGCGACGGGCTGCGTTCGCGGCTGGACCCGGCGGGGGTGACCGAGTGAGCGACCTGCTTGCGCTCGAGCACGTCGACGTCGGGTTCGCGACCGAGGACGGTCGCGTGTCGGCCGTGAGCGACGTGTCGCTGTCGGTGTCCGAGGGCGAGATCTTCGGACTGGTCGGCGAGTCGGGGTGCGGCAAGACAACGCTCGCGATGGCGCTGATGGGGCTCCTGCCGACGACCGCTCACGTTGCCGGGTCGGTCCGGTTCCAGGGCCTCGAGCTGCTCGGCCTGCCGCCCGATGAGCTGCGGAAGCTCCGCGGAGATCGGATCAGCATGATCTTCCAGGACCCGATGACGTCGCTCGACCCGACGTTCCCCGTCGGTGAACAGGTGGCGGAGACGATCACGGCGCACCGCGACGTGAACGACGCGCGCGCGAAAGAGCGCGCGCTCGAGCTGCTCGGCGACGTCGGCATCCCCGAGCACGAGCGGCGGTTCGGGGACGCGCCGCACCGCCTCTCCGGCGGGATGCGCCAGCGGGTCGTGATCGCGACGGCGCTGGCGAACGAGCCCGCGCTCGTGCTCGCGGACGAGCCGACGACCGCCCTCGACGTCACGATCCAAGCGCAGGTGCTCGATCTGCTGCGGGATCTGCGCACGCGGTTGCAGACGACGATCGTGTTGATCACGCACGACCTCGGTGTGGTCGCGCAGATCTGTGACCGGGTCGGGGTCATGTACGCCGGGCAATTGGTCGAGGTCGCTCCCGTCTCGGAGATCTTCCGTTCGCCGCGGCACCCGTACACGCAGGCGCTGCTGGCGGCCCTCCCGACGCAGCAACAGGTACCGGGGTCGCTCCGCGTGATCCCGGGCCGGGTGCCGAACCTGGCCGACCCGCCGCCCGGGTGCCGGTTCTCCACGCGGTGCCCGTACGTGATGGACGTCTGCGCGACCGTGCCGCCCCTCGCCCACGAGACCGACGAGCATCTGATCGCGTGCTGGCTGTCCGAGGCGACGAACCAGGCGGGACGGCCGGATCACGCCACGGCCGGAGGTGCGGCGTGAGCCAGATCCTCTCGTCGAACGAGGTCGCGCCCGTGCGGCCGGGTGGGCCGATCCTGCAGGTCGACGCGCTCGTGAAGCATTTCCCGACCGACCGGGGGCTCATGGCGAGCGGCGCGGTGGTCCACGCGGTCGACAGCATCGACCTGGAGATCCATCCGGGCGAGGTGCTGGCGGTGGTCGGCGAGTCGGGCTCGGGCAAGAGCACGCTCGCGCGGTGCGTGCTGCGGCTGATCGATCCGACGTCGGGTCGGATCGTGTTCGACGGTCGCGACGTCACGGGGATGAAGGGGCGGCAGCTCGCCGGATTCCGTCAGCAGGTCCAGCCCGTGTTCCAGGACCCGTTCAGCTCGATCGACCCGCGGTGGCGGGTCGGCCGGAGCGTCGCCGAGACGCTCGACGCCTTCTCGATCGGAACGAAGGCCGAGCGCCAGGAGCGCGTCGTCGACCTGCTCGACCGCGTCGGCCTGGATCCGTCGTTCGCCCGGCGACGCCCGCACGAGCTCTCGGGCGGGCAACGGCAGCGCGTCGGGATCGCGGCCGCGCTCGCCCCGGAGCCGCGGCTGATCGTGGCCGACGAGCCGGTCTCCGCGCTCGACGTCTCGGTGCAGGCGCAGGTCCTGAACCTGCTGGCCGACCTGCAGCGGGACCTCGGGCTCGCGATCCTGTTCGTGGCGCACGACCTGGCGGTGGTCGAGCACATCAGCCACCGGACCGCCGTGATGTACCTGGGGAAGATCGTCGAGACGGGCCCGACGGAGCGGGTGTTCCGCGATCCGCGCCACCCGTACACGAAGGCGCTGCTCGAGGCGATCCCCCATCCCGACCCCGAGCGGCGGCTCGTCGGCTCCGTGCTCGAGGGCGAGATCCCCAGCCCGATCGCGCCGCCATCGGGCTGCCGGTTCCGCACGCGGTGCCCGGTCGCGATCGATCGATGCGCCGTCGAGGAGCCCGAGATGACCCTGTTCGGCACGGGCCACACGGCCGCGTGCCACGTCGCGCGCGCCGAGCTCGAGGCCTCGGCGGGCTAGCGGGAAGGAGCGAGAACATGCCGATGGCGAGCGTGAACGGGATCCAGATGCACTACCGGGTGGAGGGCGACGGCCCGGAGACGGTCGTGCTGATCAACGGGCTGGCCGACGACCTGGAGACCTGGGTGCTCCAGATGGACGACCTGCTCGGCGCCGGGTACCGGGTGCTGCGGATCGACAACCGCGGGGTCGGCACGACCGACGCGCCGCCCGGGCCCTACACGAGCCGGATCCTCGCCGACGATGCGAAGGCGCTGGTCGACCAGCTCGGGATCTCCGGCTTCCACCTCATGGGAACGTCGATGGGCGGGATGATCTCGCAGGAGTACGCGATCAACTACGGCTCGGACCTGAAGAGTGCGACGTTCTCGAGCACGTACGCGTCGCCGGGCCCGTTCTGTTCGCGGATGTTCTCGATGTGGCAGGACATGGCCGGCATCAACGGGGTCCCGTTCATCATGCGCGACGTGACGCTCTGGGCCTTCACGGTGCCGTTCTTCGAGGAACGGGAGGACGAGCTCAAGGAGTTCGAAGCCGAGATGGCGTCGTTGCCGATGTCGGTCGAGGCGTACCTCGCGCAGCTCAACGTGATCCAGACGCACGACACCACCGACCGGCTCGACCGGATCGCGGGGTACCCCGTCCTGGTGATGGCCGGCGAGCAGGACATCCTGATCCCCGTCTCACTCTCCAAACGATTGCAGGAGGGCATCCCCGGGGCGGACTGGGCGACGTCGAAGGGGGGTCACGCGTCGATGTGGGAGCACCCGGCGGAGTTCAACCGGACGTACCTGGGATGGCTCGGCGAGCACGCCTGAGTCGCGCGCACGGAGGAGGGGAAACCATGGATCGGAACAACGAGGAGCAGCGGGCCGAACGCCTGGCGCGGAGCTTCCTGAACGGTGACCTGTCGCGCCGGTCGTTCCTGCGCCGAGCCGCGGGGTTCAGCGCCGCGGCGGTGAGCGCGTCCAGCCTCGGGGCGGTGCTGACGGCGTGCTCATCGTCGAGCTCGTCGGCGGGACCGAGCGGCGGAGCGGCGACCGGCGCGCCGGCGGCCGGCGGAACGCTGCAGGCCGCGTTGACGGGAGAGCCCGACACGATCGACCCGGCGACGTCGACGATCTACACGGGCGCGCAGGTCTACGACAACATCTTCAACAAGCTGATCGACCTGGACCCGTCGAACAACTTCTACGGCCAGCTCGCCACCAAGTGGACCGCGTCAAACGACACGACCTGGGTCTTCGACCTGGTCGACACCGCCACCTTCCACAACGGCGAGAAGTTCGGCCCGCAGGACGTCGTCTACACGTTCGAGCGGATCCTGGACCCCAAGACCGCCAGCTCGTACGCCCCGCTCTACAACGCGATCTCGAAGGTCGAGGCCACCGGTCCGACCCAGGTGACCTTCCACCTGAAGACCGCCTTCGGGCCGTTCCTGTCGAACCTGGCGAACAACGGCGAGATCGTGAACCAGAAGGCGATCGAATCGAAGGACCCGTCGCGCAACGCGGTCGGCACGGGTCCGTTCGAGTTCGTCGAGTGGGTCCAGGGCGACCACATCACGCTCAAGAAGAACGACAGCTACTTCCTGAGCGGCAAACCCTACCTGGACGGGATCACGTTCAAGTTCCTGAACGTCGACCAGAGCCGCGTCGACGCGTTGCGCTCGGGCGACCTCAACTGGTCGGACGCGGTGCCGCTCCAGCAGTTGAATACGCTGAAGAGCGACCCGTCGTTCAACTATGTGACGTCGGCCACCGCGGGGATCCCGGACTACATCGCGATGAACACGACCCAGCCGCCGTTCGACAACAAGCTCGTACGACAGGCCGTGTACGCGGCTCTCGACCGCGACGCGATCCGCCAGGTGGCGTACTTCGGGGCGGGCGAGTCCGGGATCGAGGAGGTCCCGACCGGATCCAGCTGGTACGACGGGACGCCGCTCGTCACGCCGGATACCGAGAAGGCGAAGTCGCTGCTGCAACAGGCAGGGGTCACGACCCCGATCGAGGTGGAGTACCTGGGCCTGCCGCAGTACCCGGAGCTGCTGAAGACCGGCGAGGTGATCCAGCAGCAGCTCGACGCCGTCGGCATCAAGATGACCATCAAGCAGGTCGAGGTGGGCGTCTGGTTCGACGCGTTCGTCAAGGGCAACTACCAGATCACGTCGGCGTATCAGGAGCGAACGATCGATCCGGACAACTTCTACGCGCTGGTGGTGCACTCGGGCGGCGACATCAACACGACCGGCTATTCGAACCCGCAGGCGGATCAGCTGATCGACCAGGCCCGGACCGAGACCGACACCCAGACGCGATTCGACCTCTACAAGCAGCTACGCCAGATCGTGTTCGACGACTCGCCGATCATCTTCGTGCACTACGAGACGATCAACTACCTGATGCAGAAGAACGTCGTCGGGTCGACGGTGAACCCGACGTTGGAGCTCCGGATGCAAGACGTCGGGTTCACGACGCCGGCCTAGCTCTTCGAACTCGATCCTGCGTTCGTCCAAGGCTGGGGTCCTCGGCCCCCGGCCGAACCCAAGCTCGGGGTCGGCGGGCGGCGAGTTCGAGCGTGTCCTCACTCGATAGAGTGGTTGGGCCATGGCGTACGACGAGGATCTCGCCCACCGGATCCGCGAGCTCGTCGCCAAGGAGAAGGACCTCACCGAGCAGAAGATGTTCGGCGGCCTCGCCTTCCTGATCGGCGGCAACATGGCCGTCGCGGCGAGCGGTCAGGGCGGGATCCTCGTGCG
>DATAEV010000118.1:0-1634 GCA_036257875.1 Actinomycetota bacterium
GTCGGGCGTCCAGGCCGATCTCACGGCCGGCACGGCCACGGGCGGTGAGGGTACCGACACGCTGACGGGGATCGAGGACATCGAGGGTTCCCGCTTCGACGACACCTTGACCGGTGACGCCGGGGAGAACTTCTTCTTCCCGGGCGGGGGCAACGACACGGTGAGCGGGGGCGGGGGCACCACCGACCGGGTCGACTTCTTCTTCTCCCCCAATGCGGTGGTGGTCGACCTCACCGCGGGGACCGCCACGGGTGAGGGAACGGACACCCTGACGGGGATCGGACAGGTCTTCGGGTCCCGGCACGACGACACGATCACCGGCGACGCGAATGCGAACACGCTCCTGGGGGGACCGGGAAACGACACGGTCTCCGGCGCCGCCGGCGACGACAGGCTGGACGGCGGCGATGGGACCGACACGCTGGACGGGGGTGACGGGACCGACACATGTACGACCGGCGAGACGGCCACGAACTGCGAGGCCTAGTGGTGTCCCCACCTGAGCCAGAGGTGTCCTCACCTAGGTAGCAGAGGCGTACCATCACGTGCTGCCGAACGTGGGCGAGGCCGTGGCAGCGGAGATCGAGACGGCGCTCGGTTCCGATCGAACGCGGTCCTGCTTGCCACGCCCCCGATCCAACCCCGGCACGCGGGGAGGCCCCGACCGGTACCGCCTCCGACCGATGGAAGCAGGGGAACCGGCGGGAGGACGCGGTACCCTTCGGTACGCGCTCGAAGGCACCGTCAAGGCGGAGATCGGGGGATCGAAGCTCGTCGGGCGCGCGGGCCGCTGGCGGCGGGCGAGAGCTCGCCGCCAGAAGTCGGTCTGACGTGGGCCAGGTAGCTCAGTTGGCAGAGCACGCGGCTGAAAACCGCGGTGTCGGCAGTTCGAATCTGCCCCTGGCCACGCCTCGTGTCAGTTCAGGCCCTCGTGCGCGCGGAGCTCGGCCGAGCGCACCAGCACCGACTGGTACAGGTCCGCCGAACGCGGGAACTCCTTGTCGGCGAGCGCCTTGAGCGCATCGTGGATGTCCCTGGCGCTGTGGTCGTCGTCCATCTCGTCCCAGGTGAGCATCCCGCACAACGCGCCGTAGTCGAGCTCGAGGATCGACCCCGGGTCGAACAGCGCGAGCCACTGGTGCATCTCGACCACGAGCTCGCCGATCGGTCCGAGCTCGGACTGCCGGAGCACCGGCACGGCCTCCTCGGCCCTGCGGAGCGCCTTCCTCGTGTTCGTGAGGTACGAGAGCCGGTGATGCCCCTCGACCTCCAGGAGCCGCCGCTCCTCGTCGTCGAACAGCACGAACCACCGCACCGGCACGTGCCAGGGGCTGTGCATGATCGTCGACACCTGCCACGGCTCGCGGCGGCGCAGCCGCCGGAGCTCCCGTGTCGCGCGGCGCGCGCTCGCGTCCGTGACGAACATCGACGGGTCGTCGAACACGGCCGCCTCGCAGAAGGAGAGCATCCCCGCGAGGACGCGGAGCGTCGTACGCCACGGGCACACGTGGTACCGGCCCTCGACGACCTTGACGTAGGCGCCGTCCTCGCCCACGGGCACCAGGATCCCCGCGCCCGACGAGGTCACCTCCTGCCGGTACCTCGGCGGTCCGAGCCACAGACGCCCGTCGACG
>DATAEV010000303.1:0-9773 GCA_036257875.1 Actinomycetota bacterium
GCCGTGCGGCGATGGGTGTCGGAGGGCAGGGACGCGATGGGAACGGGTTCCACGTCCCTCTTCTTCAATCGGAAGGGGCGGCCGATCGGACAACGTGATATCCGGTCGCTTGTGGAAGGATATTCGGGACGCCTGCTGCCCGGGCGCCGGGTCACGCCACACACGTTGCGGCATTCGTACGCGACGCACCTGCTGGAAGGAGGAGCCGACATCCGCGCCGTGCAGGAGCTGCTGGGGCATGCGACCGTTGCGACCACCCAGCGGTACACGCATGTGTCGCGGACGAGGCTCTTCGAGGCGTACGAACGATCCCACCCGAGGGCATGACCGTGGCGACGACGAAGAAAGCTCCCGCGAAGGTTGCGACGAAGGTCGCGGCGAAGACGTCGAACAAGACCGCCACCAAGACGAAGGTCCGAACGAAGGCCGGACCGGCGCCCATCACGATCCCGCCGCACGTCGACGATGAGCTTGCGGAGGTGTGGCACGCCTTCAAGGGGAGCGCCGCGGTTTCGGCGCGCGAGAAGCTGATCCTGCATTACGCCCCGCTCGTGAAGTACGTCGCCAGCCGCGTGGCGACCGGTCTTCCCGCGAGCGTCGAACAGGCAGACCTCGTGTCCTACGGGATGTTCGGCCTGATCGATGCGTTGGAGAAGTTCGAGCCCGGGCGCGGGAACAAGTTCGAGACGTACGCGATCCCGCGGATCAAGGGCGCCATCATCGATGAGCTCCGTGCGATGGACTGGGTGCCGCGTTCGGTCCGCTTCAAGCAACGCGAGATCGAGAAGGCCCTCGCGGATCTCGAGTCGATGCTCAAGCGTCAGCCGACGGAGAGCGAGCTCGCCGGTCGCCTGGGGATCTCGCGGACCGAGCTGCACCAGGTCGTCACGCAGATCTCGTTCGTTTCCGTGCTTGCTCTCGACGAGACCGTCAACGTGGGTCAGGACCGTGGGGAGGCTGTCTCGCTCATCGACACGCTCGCCGACAAGGCGTTCGACCCCAGCACGGGCATGGAATCACAAGAGACCCGGGGACTCCTGGCCGCGGCGATCAACTCGCTGTCCGAACGCGAGAAGATCGTCGTGACCTTGTACTACTTCGAAGGCCTCACGCTCGCCGAGATCGGCGAGATCCTCGGCGTGACGGAGTCACGTGTCTGTCAGATCCACACGAAGGCCGTGGGTGTCCTCCGCGGTCAGCTGTCTGAGGTCGATTGACCCGAGTCGGCGTCCTGCTGTGACCTCGGTCACGGTGAGTTCTCCCCACGGCGGATAGCGTGGCGCTCACATGCGTCGCGGTCCGTGGATCATCGTGGCTCTGGCCTTCGTGATGCTGGCGATGGCGACCGGCAGCGGTTCCGCGGCGACGTCCGCCGTGGCCGGCGGCTGGACGTGGCCGGTGGTCGGCCCGGTCATCCAGGCGTTCGATCCACCTGACACCCCCTACGGAAGCGGGCACCGGGGGATCGACATCGCCGCGGAGGTCGGTACGACCATCGTCGCTCCCGCGGATGGGACCGTGACCTTCGCCGGTCCCATCGGTGGGTATCTATTCGTGACGATGGACCACGGGGGCGGTCTCTCCTCCACGTACTCCTGGCTCTCGGCGAAACTCGTCAGGAAGGGCGACCTTGTGTTGCGGGATCAGCCGATCGCGTTCACCGGATGGGGCCATCCCGGTGCCTCCATCCCCCACCTGCATCTCGGTGTGAAGCTCGACGGTGCCTATGTGGATCCGCTGTCCTACCTCGGACCGGTATCGCTGGCATCGTTCGTGCGATTGGCGCCCTTCCCCTGAGATCCGGCGATCGCATCGCGGCGAGCGCGGGGGGTGGCCCCGGTAGGATGACGGACCTTGCGCTTCCGTCGGGTCATCCGGTTGATCCCAGCCGCCTTCATGGTGGTTGGGATCGCTTCCGCTGCAGGAGCATCTGTACCCACCGCGGCCGGGTGGACGCAATACCAAGGAGGGCCGCAGCACACGGGGTTCGATCCGGCCGCTCCGGCACCTCCGTTGGCTTCCCGGTGGCAGATCGCCACCGGGATCGGCGATGAGACCCACCTCGCCGGTCTTCCCGCCCCCGTGATCGATGGCCCGGACGCGATCATCGTCGACCGCGAGGATGTGACCGCGATCGACATCGCGACCGGAACCATGTCGTGGACGTTGCCACGTGAGCTCGGGCCGAGCGCCCCGGCCGCCGTCGCCGACGGCGACGGCGGCCGCACCGTCGTGCTCTACACCGAGGGTGGCGGGGACCGCTCCCCGTCGGCGAGCGGCTCGCCGACGGCGGTTCCCACCCCCTCGGGAGGCGGTACAGCGGGGACGACCGACGCCCATTCGACGCTGGTTGCGATCGACGCATCGTCTCGGCACGAGCTCTGGCGTCGGGCCCTGACCGGCGTGAGCACGACAGGGCCCACCGTCGACGGTGGTCTCGCCGTGGTC
This sequence comes from Actinomycetota bacterium, assembly GCA_036257875.1. Lineage (GTDB taxonomy): Bacteria > Actinomycetota > UBA4738 > UBA4738 > HRBIN12 > AC-51. The sequence continues at coordinate 2,449 of DATAEV010000303.1, forward strand.
GGAGCCGACGACGGCACGGTCACGGCGGTCGAGGTTTCGTCGGGCGACGTCAGGTGGCATCAAGACCTGGGTGACGTCGTCGACACACCGATCGCTGCCGACGCGGGGGTCGTCTACGTTTCCGTACGCTCGGACAGCAGGCAGCCGCCGTCGGTCGTCGCCTTGCAGGAAGCCGATGGTGCGGAGGTTTGGCGCTATGCGCCCAGCACGTCCGGTCTCGTGGCGGGAGCGCCGACCGCTGTGGGCGGAACCGTCTACCTCGCCCTGTCGGACGGGACGGTGCGCGCCGTTGGAGCGGACACGGGTCTCGAACGATGGGCATCCCGGCTCAACACGGTCGCCGCCGGCGGGGCGCCGGCCGTCTCTGACGATGCGGTCATCGTCGTGGACACCCGGGGAGAGGTGTACCGCCTCGATCCCGCGACCGGTGCGCGCGGATGGGACTTCGCGCTCAATACCCCCGTGTACGGTCCCGCCGTCATCACCGGCTCCGACGTGCTGATCGCCGACGGCTCGGGAGAGTTGAGCGCGCTCGATCCCGCGACCGGGGATCGGATCTGGCGACAGGGCCTGGGTGTTGGGCCGCTCCTCACGATCGCGATCGCGCCGGACGCCGTGGTGGTCGCGAGGACCGGGACCTCCGCGGGATTGGTCGGTCTGGCCGCCGACCCGAACGGCGTCCTGATCGATGAGCAGAGCCCCACGATCGTGAAGCCCGGGTCATTGGCCCTCGATTGGGCCATCGCGGCGATCCCGCTGGTCGTGATCCTCACGCTCGCGGGTCGGTTCCTGATCGCTCGCCTCGGACCGCCGGACCTCGAGCACGAGGATATCTCCGCCGCGGTCGGCGCCAGCCCTGACACGTGGGAAGACGATGAGGATCCGACGTGATGGGCGACGTGCCGTGAGCAACCGCCGGAAGAAGCAGCAGCGTCGACCGACCTCGTCGTACCGCGCGCCGGCGACCCCCGAACCCGCACCCCGCAAGGGACTCCTCGACTCGATCTTCGCCCCTCGTGGCCCGAGCGCCGTCCCGATGCCCAAGATCAGGACATCGATCACCCGCGGGCTCGCCACGATCCTTGCGACGCCAGCGCTGGTCGCGGCCGTTCCCGTCGTGATCTTGATCGAGTGGCTCGTCCTGCTCGCGTTCGGTTTCCAGGGGCCGTTCACGATCCTCGGAGCAACGTTCGCCGTTCCACCGATCTCGACCGCCACCGACGTGTCGCTCGCTTCGAACCTCTTCTCCGCGGTCGGCTCCACCGGTCCACGCGCGGCGCTCGCGCCCCTCGTGGGCATCACGGCCTTCCTCATCGTTCACGCGGCGCTCCAGACGCTCGTGACCACCACGGCCGTGGAACGGATGCGAACCGGATCCGTCTCCATCTGGAGCATCCGTCGTGGGATCCACGTTTGGCCGGTCCCGATCGCGGTCGCCGTGGTCAACCTCGGGGTGCTGATCCTCTCCAACTTCGTCCAGCTCCTCGGCGGAGGGATCGGGTTCATCCTCGCCGTGGGACTGCTGGTCGCCGGGGTCTACCTCTTCGCCTTCGCGCCTGCGATCGCCGCCGACGAGGAGCTGTCGTTGCCGCTCACGCTGTCCAAGGCGGTCCGGGCGGCGCGGCTGCCCGGCTCGAACAACCTCACGCTCGCGGTGCTCTATGCGGTTCCGTCGTTCGCCCTGTTGCTCGCGCCCCTCCCGGGCAGCCTGACCGGGGTCAACCCCTCGGTCGGCGCGTGGACCATCTCGATCCTCATCAACGTTCTCCAGATGGCCGCCGTCGCCATGTTCGCCTTCCGCTACCTCGCGATCGGCGTGGACGTGCCCGACGCACCGGTGCCGCGCAACGCGCGTCGCGGCTGAACGCGACATCGTCGCTGGTAGACTGGCCGCGCCGGCGCATCTCGCGCCGAGCACACACGCTCGGGGACCGCATGCCGGGGTCCCGCAGGCGCTGCGGGCCGTCATCGGGCCGATCCGAGCGGAGGGCACAACCGAAAGGAGCACAACCATGCCGGTCGTCACCCGGCGGGAGCTCCTCGAGGCGGGCGTGCACTTCGGCCACCAGACACGACGGTGGAACCCGAAGATGCAGCGGTACCTCTTCGGGGAGCGTTCCGGGATCTACATCATCGACCTCGAGCAATCCTTGTCCGGGCTCGAGGAAGCGCACGCCTTCGTTCAAGGGCTCGGCCGCCGCCGGGGGATCGTCCTGTTCATCGGGACGAAGAAACAGGCCCAGGAGGTCGTCTCCGGGTACGCGAGCCGGATCAACATGCCCTTCGTCAACAACCGCTGGTTGGGCGGCATGCTCACCAACTTCAGCACGATCCGCGGCCGACTCCTCCGCCTGCGGGAGCTCGGCGAGATGGAGGAGACGGGGGCCATGGAACGCCTCCCCAAGAAGGAGGCGATCCGCCTGCGGCACGAGCGGGAGAAGCTCGAACGGAACCTCGGAGGGATCCAGAACCTCGAGCGGTTGCCGGACGCGATCTTCGTGATCGACACGAAGAAGGAGCACATCGCCGTCACCGAGGCGCGGAAGCTCAACATCCCCGTGATCGCGATCGTCGACACGAACTGTGACCCGGACGAGGTCGACTACGTCATCCCGGGGAACGACGATGCGATCCGTGCGGTGAGTTTGGTGACCCGCGTGCTGGCGGATGCCCTGGCAGAGGGGTACGGCATGGCGAAGGACGACGTCATCGAGCGCTCCACCGCGCAGGCCCCGCCGGTCCCGTCCGGACCACGGCCCCAGGCCGCGCCGGCCGCCGTCGATGAGACGCCGTCGGCGGAAGAGGCCGCCGCGATCGCGGCGACGACCGTCTTCGAGCCCGACGTGCCGGAGCCCGAGATCGTCGCCGAGCCCCTCGAGGAACAGGAGACGGCGAGCGACGAGAGCGCGCCGGCGCCGGTGGGAAGCACCGAGGAGGAAGGCTGAGATGCCGGACATCACGGCGGCCATGGTGAAGGCGCTCCGCGAAGCGACCGGCGCGGGCATGATGGATTGCAAACGCGCGCTGATCGAGGCCGACGGCGATGCGGAGCGCGCCACGCAGCTCCTTCGCGAGAAGGGCTTGGCGAGCCAAGCGAAGCGCGCCGGGCGGAACGCGAACCAGGGCCTGATCGACGCGTACATCCATTTCAACAACACGGTCGGCGTGCTCGTCGAGGTGAACTGCGAAACCGACTTCGTCGCGAACACCGATGAGTTCCGTTCGCTCGTCAAGGACCTGGCGTTGCACATCGCTAGTCCCTCCGCCCCGCGCTGGCTCAGCCGCGACGATGTTCCCTCTGCGACCCTGGAGCACGAGCGGAAGATCTTCGAGAAGCAAGCACTGGACTCGGGGAAGGCCGAGAACGTGATCCCCAGGATCGTCGAAGGGAAACTCGAGGCGTTCTTCAAGGACAACGTCCTGCTGGACCAGCCGTTCGTCAAGGACGAGTCGAAGACGATCCAGACCCTGCTGGACGAGGTTGGTGCCAAGACCGGCGAGAAGGTGGCCGTCAGGCGCTTCACCCGGTTCCGCCTGGGCGAGGACCTGGAGTAGGCGGGTAAGCTGACCGCCGACCGAGTGCCGCCGACCGAGTGGAGGAGACGACCAGGCGCATGAGTGACGGCGGAGAGGCACGGCCCACCTATCACCGGGTCCTGCTCAAGCTCTCCGGCGAAGCATTTGCCCACGACTCGGGTTCCGGGATCTCCGACGGTGCGACGGCGCTCGTCGCGCGACAGCTCGCCGAGGTCGTGGATCTCGGCATCCAGACGGCGGTTGTCGTCGGCGGCGGCAACATCTGGCGTGGCCGTCAGGCGCCCGGGATCGATCGGAACCGCGCGGACTACATGGGCATGCTTGCGACGGTGATGAACGCCCTCGCACTGCAGGACGCGCTCGAGAAGATCCACGTCGCGACGCGCGTGCAGACGGCGATCACCATGAGCCAGGTGGCGGAGCCGTTCGTTCCGCTCCGCGCGATCCGCCATCTCGAGAAGGGGCGCGTCGTGATCTTCGCGGCCGGCTTGGGCGTCCCGTATTTCTCCACCGACACCTGCGCCGCCCAACGCGCGCTCGAGATCCATGCCGACGCGTTGCTCAAGGGAACGAAGGTCGACGGTGTCTACACGGCCGACCCGCAACTCGATCCATCGGCCGAGCGGCTCGACCTGCTCGCGTACGGCGATTTCCTCCGCGAGGGGTATGGGGTCATGGACGCGACCGCCGTTTCGCTCTCGATGGAGAACAAGCTCCCGATCATCGTGTTCGATCTCCGCGAGGAGGGGAACATCCGGCGGGTCGTAACCGGCGAACCGATCGGCACCCTCGTGCACTGAGCATCCATGACGATCGAAACCGCAACCAAGGACGCCACGCACAAGATGGAACAGGCGGTCGCTCACCTCAAAGACGACCTCGCCGGGATCCGGACCGGCCGAGCGGCACCGGCCGTCATCAACCGTGTGACGGTCGAGTACTACGGGACGCCGGTCCCGTTGAATCAGCTCGCCGGCGTGTCCGTCCCGGAGCCGCGCCTCCTGCAGATCCAGCCGTTCGACAAGAGCGCGATCTCCGCGATCGAGCGGGCGATCATGCAGAGCGACCTCGGCATCACGCCCAGCAACGACGGCAACGTGATCCGACTCGCGTTCCCGCCGCTCACGGAGGAACGCAGGAAGGAGCTCGTCAAACAGGTCCACCATCGGGCCGAGGAGGCGAGGGTTGCCGTCCGGAACGTCCGGCGACATGCGAAGGAGGAGATGGAGAAGCTTGAGCATGACGGTGCTATCTCCCAAGATGACTTGATCAGGGCCGAGAAGGAGCTGCAGAAGCTCACCGACCGCTTCGTGACCGAGGTCGACGAGATCCAGGGTCACAAGGAGCAGGAGCTGATGGAGGTCTAGATGGCCAACGACAAGGGCGACGGCGAGGATCTCTTCGAAGACCTGGACAAGTTCTTCGCGCCGATCCGCGACGTCGACTGGGACGAACCCGAAGAGTCAACCGAACGCGCACCGCAGGAAGCCCACGTGGAGGTGCGTTCGGAGGAGCCCGCGGAGGCGACCCAGGAGCTCATCCAGACGGAGATGCCTCCGGGAGGTTCCGAGGAGGATGCCGTCGGAGGCGAGCCCGACGACGCGTGGTACGAGTCCGGCGCGCTGGAGCCGATCGACACTATCTTGGGTGAGACCCCGGATGACGCGGGCGAGCCCGACGTCGTCGTGGTCGACGCGAGCGCGTACGGCGAGGGAACGAGCGAGCCGGAAGGTGAGGTGTTCGAACCGGCCGAGACCTCGGCCCTCGAAGGCGAGCCATCCGAAGAAGACCTCGAGGCGGCCGCGGCGCATTTCTCCGGTTCGATCGGCGACACCTCGTACGCGACCGAGCCGGTCGACGCCCTCGGCGGAAGCGAGGTCGGTGATCTCCTCTCCGACCTCGGCGCCCCGCCGGCCGCTTCGTCCGACGATGTCGAAGCGGACCTGCTCTCGGACCTCCAGGACCCCGACGCGCCCGCGAGGACCGTGGTCGTCGGCGGCGAGGGCATCAGCGGTCCCAGCTGGCAGGAGCCTGCGGCGGTGGAGGTCGGGGCTGACCTGGACCGTCGCGGCCCGCAGATCGGTGAACGGGACGTCCCGGCTGCGTTCATGACCGGCGTGCTCCTGGCCGGCGTCGCGCTCGCCGCGCTGTGGGCGGGTCCCGCGGCCTTCGCCGTCGTGGCCGGCATCGCGGTGCTCGTCGCGCAGGGCGAGCTGTTCGGGGTCATGGTGAAGGCCCACAACCAGCCCGCCACCCTCGTGGGGTTGGTCGCCGGTGTGCTCATGATGGCGGGGGCTTACTTCCGTGGCGAAGCGGCGACCCCCGCGATGTTCGCGCTGGGCGTGATGGCGACCTTCCTTTGGTTCATGACCGTTCCTGCGGAACATCGAACGAACGTCACGCGGAACATCGGCCTGACGGTGTTGAACATGGCGTGGATCCCGCTCCTCGGCGGGTACCTGATCGCCACCCTGAAACTGGACGACGGCAAGGCCCTCGTCTTCGCGATCATCCTGCTCACGTTCCTGTTCGACACCGCCGCGTTCCTGATCGGGTCGGTGTCGGGCGGCGGCTGGTTCCAACGTCCCCTCGCCCCCAACGTGAGCCCGAAGAAGTCCTGGGAGGGGTTGCTGGGAGGCACGTTCGCCACCGTGGTGGCGTCGGGCGCCTTCGTCACGTCGTTCGTCGGCCCGTTCGAAGACCGCCGGGTCGATGCGCTGCTGCTCGGGCTGGTGGTCGCGATCGCCGCCACGCTGGGCGATCTCGCCGAGTCCGTGGTGAAACGAGATGTCGGGGTGAAGGACATGGGAACGGTCCTCCCGGGCCACGGCGGGGTCCTCGACCGGATCGATTCGCTCCTGTTCGTGGCTCCGGCCACCTTCCTGCTCTTCCGCGTGATCTTCACGTAACCTCCAGTTCACAGCGTTCGGACGGCCTCGGGGTAAGCTCCACGCCATGCGGTCGATCACCATCCTCGGCTCGACCGGGTCGATCGGGACCCAGGCGCTCGACGTCGTGCGTCGGCACCCGGAGCGCTTCAAGATCGTCGGATTGTCGGCCGCGGGGATGAACCAGGAGCTGCTGGTCGGCCAAACCCGGGAATTCCTGCCCCCGTTCATCGCCATCGCGGACGAGAACGCCGCCGCCGACGTCAAGGCCAAACTCGGACAGGTGAAGGGGGTCGAGCTGATCGTCGGCCCCGATGCCGCCGAGGTCATCGCGGCGAAGACCGACGCCGACTTCGTTCTCAACGGGTTGGTCGGATCGGCCGGCCTCGCTCCAACGCTGGCCGCGCTCCAGGCCGGGAAGACGGTCGCGCTCGCCAACAAGGAATCGCTCGTCGTGGGTGGCGAGCTCGTGATGGACCTGGTGAAGGGGGAGCCCGAGCGCCTCCTTCCGGTCGACTCGGAACACGCGGCGCTCGCCATGGCACTCCGCCACGAGCGCCGCGAGGACCTCAAGCGGGTCGTCATCACCGGGTCCGGCGGCCCCTTCCGCGGTTGGACCAGGAGCGAGCTGGGCCGGGCGTCGGTCAAGGAAGCGCTCCAGCACCCGGTCTGGTCGATGGGTCCGAAGATCACGATCGACTCCGCCACCCTGATGAACAAGGGTCTCGAGGTGATCGAGGCGCATCACCTGTTCGATCTGGAGTACTCGCAGATCCACGTCCTGATCCACCCCGAGGGGCAGGTGCACGCGCTCGCGGAGTTCCGCGACGGCAGCCTCCGCGCCGAGATGGCGACAGCCGACATGCGGCTGCCGATCCAGCTCGCTCTCGCGTGGCCGGA
>DATAEV010000125.1:0-6700 GCA_036257875.1 Actinomycetota bacterium
TTCCCCCTTCGTCTCGCTGGGCTACCGCCCGCTGCGGAGCCCGAACGCTGGAGGTAACGATCCCAGAGGTACTTGGTATTCCAGAGGTCCTCGGATTTCGGAATCTCCTTCCCGATACCGAGCGTTGAAGGGATAGCATCCGCGCAACGAGAGAACGAGTGAGGGATAACCGTGAGCCTTGAGGAAGAGAGCCCCGTCTGTCGGCATTACCGGGTGGCGGCCGACATGCTCGGGAAGCGCTGGACGCCGCAGATCTTGCGGGGCCTGTTGAGCGGTGTCACGCGCTACACGGACCTGAAGGAGGGTGTGGCGCCCATCTCGGACGCCCTCCTGTCGGATCGGCTGAAAGAGCTCGAGTCGCTCGGCATCGTCCGTCGGGAAGTGACACCTTCCACACCGGTGCGGATCTCGTACGGGCTCACGACCAAGGGGGAAGACCTGGCCGGTGTGATCGGCGAACTCGCGGAGTGGGCGGAGCGCTGGGCGGAGGAGCCGGCTACCCGGTAGCGGCGTCGGCAACCGCCAACGCCTCGTCGATGATCGCGAAGCCGTCCTGCAACTGCTCCTCGGTGATGCAGAGCGGCGGGTTCGTCATGATCCCGTTCCACCGGACCATCGTGAACAGACCCCGATCCAGGAGTGCGCGGTTGACCGCGACCATCACCTCGTTCGTGACGTTGTAGGGCGAGAGCGGCTCCATCGTTCCGCGATCCTTCACGAGCTCGAGGATCCCGAACAACCCGATGTTCCGGTGCAACCCCACGCTGGGGTGCGTCCCCGCGAGCTCTTCGTGATGCCGACGCATCACTGGCTCCAGACGTGACGCATTCCCGACGAGGTCGTCCTGCTCCAACACGTCGATCGCGGCCAGCGCGGCCGCGCACGAGAGCGGGTGTGAGTTGTAGGTCAGGCCACCGAAGAACACGTTGTCCTCGAAATGTTCCGCGATCGTCGGCGAGATCGCGACCGCGCCGAGTGGCAGGTAGGAGGACGTGAGGCCTTTCGCCGCCGTCAACAGGTCCGGCACCACGTTCCAATGGTCAACGGCGAACCATCTCCCCGTTCGACCGAACCCGGACATCACCTCGTCGGCGATCATCACGATCCCGTAGCGCGTGCAGAGGTCGCGGACGCCCTGTAGGTACCCGTCTGGGGGGATCAGCACCCCGTTCGTTCCGGTGACCGGTTCCAGCATGAAGGCCGCGACCGTCGAGGGTCCCTCGAGGACGATCTGTTCCTCGAGCCGATCGAGCGCCTCATCGGCCGTGTCATGCGGTCGATCCGGACCGTGATAGGGGTCGAGGACGCGAACGATCCCGGGGACCGGGGGTTGCTCGTTCGCCCAGCGGCGCGGGTCACCGGTGAGGTTGGCCGTGAGGTACGTCGCGCCGTGGTACGAGCGATACCGGACCATCACCTTGCTCCGGCCGGTGAACGCCTTCGCGATCCGGATCGCGTTCTCGTTCGCCTCCGCGCCGCCCAGCGTGAAGAACGTCTTCTCCAGGTCTCCCGGCCACAGCGTCGCCAGCTTCTGCCCGAGGAGGGCGCGCGGCTCGTGCGCGGCGAAGGGCGTGATGTACGGAAGCTTCTCCCCTTGCTTCGTGATCGCGTCGATCACGCGCTTGTCGCCGTGGCCGATGTTGACGCCCATCAGCTGGCTGTTGAAATCCAGGTACCGGGTGCCGTCGACCGTGAAGAAGTACACCCCCTCGGCGTGGTCGACCGCCATCGGCGCGAGCTTCGACTGGGCGGACCAGTCGAAGAGGGTGTACCGCTTCGACAGCTCGACGATCTCCTCAGCGGACAGGGTCACGACGCACCCACCCCTTTCACGATCTGGCCACCCTTCATCACGAACGGAACGTCCTCGAGCAGCGTGACGTCTTCCGTCGGGTCGCCCGGCACGGCGATCACGTCCGCATACAACCCCGGCGTGATCGTGCCGACGCGGTCCTCCCATCGCATCAGCTCCGCCGCCCATCGCGTCGCGCTGCGGATCGCCTGCATCGGCGTCAGCCCGAACCGAACGTACAGCGCGAGGTTCTTGGCGTTCCAGCCGTGCGGCGCGATCCCCGAGTCGGTCCCGTTCGCGATGCGGACGCCGGCCTTGACGCACTTGGCGAAGCCCTCGCGCTGGGCGTCGTTGGTGAGGCGGGTCTTGGCCAGCACCTCCTCGGTGTACCCCAGGCCCGGACCCTCCTCCAGCATGTAATCGCCGTCGTACATGTCGGCGACCAGGTACGTCCCACGGTCGGCCATCAGTTCGATCGCCTCATCGTCCATGAGGGAGCCATGTTCGATCGATCGGACGCCGGCGCGGACGGCGCGTTTGATCCCTTCGGCCCCGTGCGCATGTGCGGCGACGAACGTCTCCGCGAGCTCGCATTCCTCGACGGCAACCCGGAGCTCGGCCTCGGTGAACTCCGGGAGGCCAGGGTTCGTCCCGGACGTCAGCACCGCCCCCGTCGCGAGCACCTTGATGAAGTCCGCTCCGTATCGGAGGATCTGGCGTACGTTCATCCGCATCTGATCGGCCCCGCTCGTCACGCCGAACCGCAGCTCCCGCGGGACCACCGCATCGACATCGGGCGCCAGCCCGGTGAGGTCGCCGCCCCCGCCCGGGCACGTCACGTAGGCGCCCGCGCACAGCATCCTGGGGCCATCGACCCACCCCGCCTCGATCGCATCTCGCAGCGCGACATCGACGAACGCGCGGAACGTTCCGACGTCGCGGACGGTCGTGAAACCGGCGAGCAACGTGTCGCGCGCGTTCTTGACCCCGGTCAGCGCCTCCTGGGCACCCGTGCGGGTGATCAGCGACGCGTATCCCTGACCGTCGTCTTGGAGCCCGATCAGATGGCTGTGGGCGTCGATGAGACCGGGCAACAACGTGGACCCGTCCAACCGGATCACGCGGGGGCCGTCGGGGATATCGGTTGCCGGGATGAGCCCTTCGAGCCTCTCCCCGGTGACCACGACGGCCAGGTTCCCCACCGACTCGCCGCGCTCCGTGTCGATCACGCGATCGGGAACGAGGATCACGCGTTCGGCCATAAGCGGCGAGCATATCCACGCTGTCTGTCCCCCGGACGGCCGAGAGCCGAAACCCGACCAACGGGCGATGCCGCGTCGGCGCGCGATGACCGATACCTGAAACGTGGTACGCACCGGCTTCCTCTCCGGCCGATCGTCCACCGCCCGCATGGCGATCGCCGCGGCGCCGGTGTCCTTGCCGGCACCGACGTCGTCGGTGATCGCCGGGCGAAACGGACGACCGGATAGGGATCCGATCGGACCGAGGGGGATACAAGGCGTCGCGTCGTCTGGCGCCCGTTCCGGTCCCACCGCGCACGCGGATGACCGGGGATGGGTCGAGAGGCAACCGGGATGGGGGGTGGCGCGACCGGCCGCGTGACGGTCCTGGCAGGCGAGTTCGCGGAGTGTCTGCTGCCCGCGGATAGAGGACTCGCTTGCCGGGATCGCGGCCGTTCTAGCCCAGCGCCGCCAGGGTCGCGCCCACCGTCGCTCGAAGCTCGGACGCATCGAAGGATCGCCCATGGCCGCTGTGGGCGACCCGGACATCCAAGTCTCGCAACCGGATGAGCGAAGCGCCGAACGCCTCCGGATCCTCCCACCCGAGCCTCGCATCGACGTAGATCGCGTCGCCCGTGAAGATCGTTCCGTTCGCGTCCTCCCACAGACAGATCGAACCGGCAGTATGCCCGGGGGTGTGGAGGACGACGAACGAACGGTCTCCCAGGTCGATCACATCGCCTTCGTCGACGAAGCTCGTCGCTTCGGTGTGCGGCGTGGTCCACGCGGCGACGTCGAAGCCTCGGTGCGGCACGCCTGTCAGGGCGACCGTCTCCGGGATCGGCGAGTCGTAGTACTCGAAGTCCTCGACCAGCCACGCGGGGAAGTCCTCGCGCATCAGTCGGAGCCCGGCCGGACTGGGCATCTCGGCGTCGGCGCGGTGGCACCGTCGATCGTCGAACTCGTGGAGGCCGCCGACGTGATCGAAGTGCGCGTGCGTGACGACGGCGACGACGGGACGGCCATCGGCGAGCGCGTCGATCGCCGGGCGGAGCGGCCCGATGCCGTTCGCCGCGTCGACGACGAGGTCCCGCTCCGATCCGCGCACGTGCCAGACGTTGGACTCGAGGAACGGGTCCACGTGCGTCTCGATCAAGCGCGTCACGCCGTCGCCCGCGTCCTCCGCACCGAACCACGGATGAACGAGGGGCAGGTCGGGGATCACGCGCGATCCCGGAAGAAGACGGAGCCCGCCGGCGGTCGCAGGCAGTGTTCGGAGTACAGGCTGGCGTTGTAGCTGCCGACGCCGAGCAAGGCGACCACGTCGCCCTCGCGGATGGTAGGCAGCGGAAGATCCACCGCGAAGAGGTCGTCGCCCTCGTTGATGTTGCCGGTGAGGGTGACGGGGCGTTCCGACTCGGCATCGGCCGTACCGCAGACCACGACATCGAGGAGCGAGTCGTAGATGAAGCGCTCCGGCGCTTGGTTCCATCCGGCATCCAGCCCCGCGAACAGGACGCCGTCGCGCTCTTCGAGCGTCACGATCTGGGCGAGCAGGACGCCGCTCTCTTTCACCAGGTAGTCGCCGGGCTCCGTGGCGACGACGAGGTCCAGCGGACCGAGCTGCTCCGCCGCGGCCGCCGCCCACCGGTCGAGGTCCAGTGGCTCGTCGCCCGAGCGCTGTGGAACCCCCAGACCCCCGCCCGTGTTGACCTCCCGGATGGGACAGCCGAGGTCGCGCAGGGTCCGGGTCATCTCGGCGACCCGTCGCATGGTCTCCGCGAACACCGGCAGCGCGTCGTTCAGGTAGCCATCCCCGACGTGGACGTGGACGGTGTCGATCGTGAGTTCGTGCTCCGTCGCGATCGCGACCGCATCGGGCAGTTGCTCCGCGAACACGCCGAACTTCGTCGGTCGCTCTCCCGTGTAGAGCGTCGAGGTGCCTCCGGCCCAGGACGCGCCCACGCGGGGGTTGACCCGGACGCCGACCGAGGTTCCCGGGCCCCTGCGACCTACCCGGTCGAGCTGCGTCAGCAGATCGAGGTTCAGATGGACGCCGGTAGCGAGGATCGCGTCCAGATCGCGCTCGGAGAGGTTCGTCCCCGTATAACTGATCTCATCGGCGCGCCAACCGTGACCGAGCGCCCAGGCGAGCTCACCGGGCGAGCAGACGTCGAGACCGACCCACGGACAGCGCTCGCGGAGGAGGGCGAGCAGCTCCGGCTCGCGCTGAGCCTTCAGCGCGAGCCGGAGGAGCCCGTGGAGGCCGGCGCGGGCGAGTGCGTCGCGGAGCGCGCTCGCCTGCTCCTCGATCCGCACGAGGTCATACACGTACGCGGGTGTTCCGTTCGCCTTCGCGACGTCCTCCGCGTCACGGCCGGCAACGAGGAGCCGCCCGTTGCGGACCTCCAAACCGGGGCGCGACCACCACGTCCTGGAGAGGCCCGCGACCATGGGCCGCAGCGTACCCGCGAGTTCAGCCGATGCTCGGCGCCTCTTGCGAGATCGCGTCCAGCCCATCGCCGTCGCCGGTGGGCGCGGTCGAGGCGTCCTCGTCGGCGGCGTACTTCATGGCCAGCATCGAAGCGGCGACCCCCATGACGCCTCCGAGCAGCGACACCCAGAGCCCGGCCTCGGTGGATGCACCGGGGGCGACGTTGTCGGCCCGCAGCAAGCCCCAGACGCACGAGAGCGTGAGCACGGCCGCGCAAAGCGTCATGAGCGCACCCATCGCGCGGCGGATCCGCTGATCCGAGAACACGACGTAGGCGACGCCGAACGCGAAGAGGCCGATCGACATCGCGAGCGCGAGCTGACCGGAGATGTCCGCGGTGCCGTAATAGCTCTTCGCGTCCGTCTCCCACCAACCGGCGTAGATGCCGAGGAGACCGACGACGCCTGCGACGGCGCCCCCGATCCCGGCATAGTTGAAGCGCTGATCCTTCATGGGTGCCTCCACAGGGTCGGGAACGGCTCGATGGTGCCCTGCGCGGGTGACCGATGCAACGACCGTCGGTTCACCGCGGCAGGGATGGTCCGACGGGGGTCCTCGGATCCGAACCTCTCGTCATCGACAGCGGCTGTCGATACGGTTGCGGCCGTCATGACCCAAGCGACTCGGGGTTCGAGCCTTCGACTCCTTGTGCGGGTTCCAACGATCGTCTTCCTCGTCCTGGTCGCGATCCGCCTCGCGATCCTCGGGCACACGATCGCGGAGGTGACCGGCAAGCCCGTCACCGACGTCTACGTGCTCCGGATCGAGCAGATCGCCTCCTCGCCCGGCACGCCGTATCGCGATTTCCCCGTCGAATACATGTTCCCGGAGAACCTCGCGATGCAACTGATCGGCGGGAGCGGCGCCGAGGCCACGGCGATCCGGCTGGTGTTCATCGCGTTCGTCGCGGATCTGGCCGCGGCCGCGGCCGTGTGGTGGGGGTGGGGTCGACGACCGGCTGCGGTCTATCTGGTGCTGGGCGTGCCGCTGCTGTCGTTCCTGTATCAGCGGTTCGACCTCGTGTCGGTCGCGCTCGCAACGTGGGGTGTCGCGCTCGTCGAACGCCGGGAGGACGACGTGGGCGGCGGCATCGCCCTCGGGTCGGCGGCGATGTTGAAGCTCTGGCCGCTGGCGGTCGCGCCCGTGATGCTCGTGCGGCGGCGATGGCGGGCG
>DATAEV010000326.1:0-2855 GCA_036257875.1 Actinomycetota bacterium
AGCGTCGCGGTCCCCTCACGCCGGGGCTCGCGGATGAACCACCAGAGGAACCCGAACAACGCCCACGCGATCAACATGTCGTACATCGCCGTCTGATGCACGCCGACACCCGTGGCGATCGTCTCGAGCCCGGAGTGGAGCTCGGCGCTGCCCCGCTTGATGATCTCGATCTGGTTCCCTTGGAGTTGGGCTTGGCAGCTCGTCCCGTTGCAGATGAACGGGGGCGCCAACCGGCCACCGTGGTAGGTCCACGCGAGGATCCAGGACGTCGGTTTGCCGAGGTGGTCGCCGATGATGAGGTCGCCGATCCGTCCGATCGCGATCCCGAGGGCGAGGGGCGCCGTCAGTGCGTCGGCGACCTGGAAGAACCGAAGGCCGAAGCGTCGGATGTTGACCGCGTTCGCGATCGTGGCCCCCGCGATGCCGCCGAGGAGCGAGATCCCGCCCTTCCAAACGTAGAGCCACTCGAGCGGTGAGGCGAAGTCGGACGCGTGGGCGATCACGTACGCGACGCGAGCTCCGACGATCGCCCCGATCAGGGACCAGAAGACGATCGAGTTCACCGCGTCGAGCGAGATCCCGCGGCGCGGCGCCAGTCGCCCGAACAGCCATGCGCCGATCGCGAAACCGATCGCGATGAACACGCCGTGTGGAGAGAAACCGAACACGCGGTCGACGACCGGCCATCCGACCGATGCGAGCGAGGGATCCATCGGCCGAGCGTAACAGCGGGCTCAGGAACGACCGCGAGGCCAGAGGCGAGCGATGGCTCGTCCGAAGAGCAACCCGCTCGCAACATCGCTCGGGTAGTGCACCCCCAGGTAGACCCGCGACGTGCCCACCGCGAGATCCAAGCCGGTCAAGGCCGTTCGTTCGGGTCGCCCCAACCCGAGCTCGCGGGAGGCCACCCGCGTGAAGGTCGTGAGCACCGCGGGGTGGGACGACGGCCATGAGGTCCCGTTCGGCCGCGCGATCAGGAGCCGGGTCCCCGCGGGGTCGGCGTCGGACGGCCGTGGCCGTCCGACGACGCGTTTGAGCCCCTGGAGCGCCAGCCAGGTCGTCCCGGCGGCGCCGAGGGCGCGGAGCGCCGCTCGGCGGCGCCCGGCCACCAGCAACACGCCTGCCGCCGCTCCCGACGCGTAGAACGATCCGAGCTCCGTGATGCCCGCGAACGCCCGATCGGCCTCCTGGCCGTGGCCGCGATTCACGACCGCGAACAGCTCCCGGTCAACGTCGGGACCGTCCTCGCCCTTCATCGCCCCGAGCCCGATCGCGCAGGCGCCCGCCGCGAGCGCGCCCGCCCAGACCACCCTCGTCACACCCATGGCGGTCGATGATGCATGATGGCGAGCGGAAGCGTCAGACCGCTGGAGGACGACGCGTGGCGCACCACGAGGACGACACGAACGGCGGCGGCGGCCGCGGGAACGATGGTTCCGGCGGCTGGGTCGAGCGACGCGAGGGGCCGAGCACGAAGCTGATCGTCGCCGGCGTCATCGTGGTGCTCCTCGTCGTGTTCCTGCTCCAGAACGCCGATACGGCGAAGATCCGGTTCCTCTTCCTGGACGGCACCTATCCGCTGTGGTTGCTGCTCGTCGTCGGGGCCGCGCTCGGGTTCGTCGCCGGTTGGTTGGTCGCGGCGGCCCGCGGTCGCCGGCGGCTCGAGCGCCGCGCGAAGGACGAACGCTAGCGGGCCGCGGCTCGCGCTTCGATCTCCCGCTTCTGCGCGAGCGTTCCACGTTTCAACGCGTATTGCGCGCCGCCGACCGCGTTGACGCTCGCGGCCGCGAACGCGCCGAGCGGTCCGCGGAACACGTAGTCGATCTGATGCCGGAGCAGGCTCCGGTCGAACGGGAGCGACGCGATCGAGGTCGTTACGGTTGCGTTCAGCACGCCGCCGAGACGGACCCTTGCTCGCCAGGGCGGCTCCCACTCGAGGACGGCGCAGGGGATCGAGGCGCGCACGCCCATGAACCCCATCACCACGGAATACTTCGACGCCTGACGCAGCCCCTTCTCGGGCACTTTCACGGCGACGATGTGCCGGTCCCAGTGGGGCAGGTTCCGCGGGTCACTCGTGACCTCCCATACGGCTTCGGGCGGTGCATCGATCTCGACCGAATATTCGGCGCTCGTCATCCCGCGTTAGTGCTCCCACTCGTCCAGCCCTTCCACCACACGACACGGCGCGGCGTGATGCGGACCAGGGCGTCGGCGGACGGCGCGAGATCCTGGAGGATCGCTCGCATCGTCTTCGCCCCGGATCCGACGCTCCCCTCGACGAAGGACTCGGCAACGCCCTGGAACATCGCACCGACCATGTCACGGGCACGCCAGGCCGACGGGCTGTCGACGGTGAGCGCGACCGTCGCGTCCGGGTCGGCCGCCGCGATCGCGAGGGTCTGCGCGGGGAGCGCGGCGTAGAGGGTGTTCGCCTCCGCCCGCCATCGGATCGGGAGCACGGTGGGGCCCCACTCGCCGGCAACGGCCAGGGCGCCACTGCCCTCCCGGCCGATCTGCGAGACCACGTCGTCGGGGAGGATCGCCAGCGGATCGGCGCCCGCCGAGGAGCGCCGGAAGGTCCGGTGCGAGGCCGCTTCCTCGGCGCCCCAGCGGCCGCGTCCCTCCTGCACCCCCTCGTTGTCGAGGAGGGCCGTGCGTTCCAGATCGATCCCCACGAAGACGCGTCCGGGCGGCGTCCAGGCGAACGGGACCTGGCGGGCGTCGAAGGCATAACCGGCGAAGAAGCGGGCGTTCTTCCGGCTGAAGCCGGCCGTCGCGCGCGCGATCGAGGTCGCGCCCGCGACGGCCGCGCCCCAGGTCCGCTTGTCGAGCGCGTCGTAGGTCTTCACGGT
>DATAEV010000328.1:0-7937 GCA_036257875.1 Actinomycetota bacterium
GGCTTGCCTTCGCCGTAGGTGGGCTTGCGCTCGTCGCGGTCGACCATCACGGACTCGAGCCGGTCGGCGACGGGCACGGTCCCGAGGGCGAGGTCGATCCGCAAGCCCCATCCCTTATGGAAGGCACCCGCGGTGTAATCCCAGAACGTGAACGGCCCCGGCACATCGCCGGCGGCGGCGCGCCCCAGATCGGTGAGGCCCCATCCTTCCAACGAGCGCACGGCGGCGCGCTCCGGCTCGCTGGCGAGGATCGACCCACTCCAGAGCACGGGGTCCCACACATCACGGTCGTCGGGCGCGATGTTGAAGTCCCCGCAGATCATGAGCGGGTCCGCCGGATCGAAGCTCGCCGCCACCCACGAACGGAAGGCGTCGAGCCACGCGAGCTTCGTCTCGTACGCGGGCGCGCCGACCGCCTGGCCGTTCACCACGTAGACACAGACGACCCGGAGGTCGCCCGTCTGCGCCGAAACGACCCGCGACTGCTCGGGGATCGGATCGCCGTCGAACCCATGGCGGACGTCCTTGATACCCACCCGAGACAGGATCGCGACCCCGTTGTACGCCCGCTGGCCGAACATCGCGCACTCGTAGCCGGCACCGACGAGCTCCATCGTCGGGAAGAGCTGATCCTCGACCTTGATCTCCTGGAGACACACCACGTCCGGCTCGTGACGGCTGATCAGCGCGAGCAAGCGAGGGAGCCGCTGCTTGATCGAGTTGACGTTCCAGGTCACGAGGCGCACGACCCGCCAGCTTAGCCTTCGCGGACGACTCGATCGGCGATCGCTCCGGCTTCGCGGATGCGGTCGGGGATGCCGACCCCGCGGTACGCGCCGCCGGCGACGTAGAGACCGGCCGGGAGGGCTGCATCGATCGCGCCGACGAGGTCGAGGTGGCCAACCGCGTACTGCGGCATCGATCCGGGCCAGCGAACGAGCATCGCGTGCTCGGGTGCGGCCGACAGTCGGTACACCGAGGCGAGCGCCTCCTGGGCGGACCAGAGGATGTCCTCGTCGGGGCGGTCGAGTTCGTCCTCGAGCCCCGCTCCCCCGATGAAGGCACGCACCACCGCTCGGGATCCGAACGCCTGCCGAGGCCACTTCTTCGAGATCGCGGTCGCCGCCGTGATCGGCAGCGTCCCCCGAGGCGCCACGAACCCCGACGTCTCGGGGAGGAAGCGGTTCGTCCCCTTCGGGTACACGAAGAGCGCGATCGCGGTCGATGCGGCACGGATCCCTCGGATGAGCTCGGATGCCTCGGGCGCCAGATCGGCCAAGAGGTTCGCCGATACGGCGGCCGGCGTGGCGAGGACGATCGAGTCGGCCGGAAGGTCGTCGCCAGCGGTGGTCACGACGCGGAACAGGCCGCGCTCCTCACGTCCGAGTTTGACGACCGCGGACCCCAGCCGAAGTCGTTCGGTCCCGAGGGCCTCGACGAGGGCGTCGGGGAGGCGCCGAAGGCCACCCCTGATCGTCGCGAAGGGAGTCGTCGGTCCGGCGGGGACCCGCCGGACCGGCGTCGACCTCGCTCGGGCGCCCGCGCGAAGGCTGCCGAGCTCTCGGTCCCACCGCGCCAGCTCGGGGAAGGCCGCGTCCACGCTCAGGAGGTCGATGTCCGCGGCGGAGATCCCGCTCAGCAGCGGCGCGACGAGGGCGTTCGTCGCGCCGCGACCCACCCGCCGGCGGAGGAGCTGCCCGACCGATCGGTCGGCGCCGCTCCTCCGCCTCGGAACGGCCGGCTCCGCCATCGCGCGGAGCCGAGCGGCGACGGACATGCCCTTCCATCGCAACAGACCGATCGCCGAGGCTGGGATCCCGAGGCGCCCGGGCGGGACCGGAAGCAGCCCTCGTCGCGTGAGGATCTGCGACGCGATCGCGCCCTGCGGAACGAGCTCGCGCTCGAGCTCGAGCTCGTAACACAGATCCATCGCCCAGGGCTTCCCGACCAAGAACGAATCCGGCCCGGCCTCCAGCTCCAGGTCGCCGACCTGAACCGACCTGATCACGCCGCCCGGTTCGCGATCGCTGTCGACGACGAGCACCTCGGCGGCGACCGGCGCGTGGGAGATCCGATAGGCGACCGTGAGCCCGGTGATGCCGGCGCCCACGACGACCACCCGGCGGCTCACGGGACCGCTGCTTCTCGCTCGGCGAGGTGTCGGCGGACGACGTCCGCGAGCATGGCGGTGAACGCCGGAACCGCGTTCGGCATCGCCGTCCTCGCGAACGCCATCCCGTTCTCCCGGGCGATCGCGCGCGCTTCGATGTCCAGGTCGTACAGGATCTCGAGATGGTCAGACACGAACCCGACCGAGCAGACCACCACGGCGGGAGCGCCTCCGGCGCCGAGGTCGCGGATCAGCTCCTCGATCGGCGGTCCCCACCATGGGTCCGACGTACGCCCCGCGCTCTGCCACGCCGTCGTGTGGCGGTCGAGGCCCACCTTCCGGGCCACGAGGTCGGCCGTCTCGCGGAGACCCGCGTCGTATCGGCATCCGTGGGCGCACGCCGCGTCGTGGCAACGGAGGCACCGGCCCGTACCGTCCGCCTCCGCCCGGATGGGAAGGCTATGTGCGGAGAAGATGACCGTCGCATCGCCGCGGGTGTCGGCGGGGAGCTGGTCGAGCGCTGCGCGAACCCGGTCGGCCAGCAGCTCGATCAGCCCTGGATGATCGTGGTAGCTCCGGACGAATGAGAAGGCCGGGCCGCCGTCCGCGGCGATCGCGGCCTCCACCCGGTCGGCGTACGTGGGGATCGACATGCCCGACCAGTGCGGCGCCATCACGATCCCGACGGCGCGCTCGATCCCGTCGGCGCGCATCTGGGCGACCCCCTCGGCGATCCAGGGCGGCGAGTGCTTCATCCCCAGGTAGCAGCGGAACCCACCGCCGTCGTCCCGGTTCAGGGCGGCCTCCAGCCCCGCGGCCTGCGCGCGGGTGATCTCCAGCAGGGGGAACCGATCGCCGATCGCCGCGTACCGCGACCGGAGCTCCGCGAGATGTTCGGGCGAGGGAGACCGCCCGCCGCGGATATCCGTGTAGTACCGCTCGATGTCGTCGACGCCGGCCGCCGTCCCGTACGCCATCACCAGGACACCGATGGGTCGTTCGCTCGTCACGTTCGCCTCGATCCTCCTGATCCCGATCCGCCCGGCCCGGCAGCGCTGCGCCCAGCCACAGGATAGGGAAGCCCGCGCCGGCGGTCCGCGTAACGTTCGAGGCCGTTGCGCGTACCGTGGCCTCGGTGGCACTCAACACGTCGACGGAGCCGATCCCGGCGGCAGGACGCCCGGGGAACGAACGCGCGGGTCCCGGCGCGGTGGTCGGCGGCGCGATCGGGTTCCTGTCGGCGGCGGTCGCCCTGGGGATCGGGCATCTGACGGCCGGCTTCGTCGGCGGCACCTCGAGCCCCGTGATCGCGGTCGGGAGCACCGCGATCGACGCCTCCCCCGAATGGTTGAAGAGCTATGCGATCCGGACCTTCGGGACGAACGACAAGGCCGTGCTCGTGGCCGGGATCGCCGTGGTCGTGGCGATCCTCGCGATCGTGGTGGGCGTCATCGCGCTGCACCGGCCGGGGATCGGCGTGGTGGCGCTCATCGCCCTCGGGGCCGTCGGCGCCGCCGCGGCGGTGACGCGTCCGGAGAACGGCCTCGGCGCGGCGGTCCCCTCGATCGTCGCCACCGTCGCCGGGCTCGCCACGTTCCGGTGGCTCCGCCGCGCGGCCGGGATCGGAGCGCCGATCAGGGGAGCTGCCGATCCCGACGCGTTCGCCCCGTCGTCGTTCGACCGGCGGCGGTTCCTCCTCGCGGGCGCGGGCGCGGCCGGGCTGGCGGCCGTCTCCGGCCTGGCCGGCCGGTTCCTGATCCGCCGCGCCGAGGCGAGCGCGTCTCGCGCCGCGGTCCGGATCCCGGTACCAGCCGACGTCGCCCCGCTCCCGCCGGCGGGAGCCGACCTGCGCATCCCCGACGTCGGACCGTTCATCACGCCGAACGACGTCTTCTACCGGGTCGACACGTCGCTCCTCGTCCCGTCGGTCACCGCCGAGGGATGGAGCCTCCGGATCCACGGCATGGTTCGCGACGAGCTGTCGCTCGACTACGCGGCACTGCTGGCGCGACCCTTGATGGAGCGCGACGTGACCTTGACGTGTGTCTCCAACCCGGTCGGTGGTCGCTACATCGGCAACGCCCGGTGGATCGGGGCGCCGCTCGCCGATCTCCTCCGGGAGGCCGGGGTCGATCCGGCCGCGGACCAGATCGTCTCCCGGTCCATCGATGGGTTCACCGCCGGCACGCCGACGTCGGTCGTCATGGACGGTCGCGACGCGATGCTCGCGGTCGCGATGAACGGCCAGCCGCTCCCGCTCGAACACGGTTTCCCCGTCCGGATGATCGTCCCCGGGCTGTACGGGTACGTGTCGGCAACGAAGTGGCTCGTCGACATCGAGCTCACGACCTTCGCTTCGTACGACGCGTACTGGGTTCGCCGCGGCTGGGCCCAGCAGGCGCCGATCAAGACCGAGTCGCGGATCGACGTGCCGAAGCAAGGCGCGACCGTCTCGGCAGGCCCGGTCACGGTCGCGGGGATCGCGTGGGCACAACATCGAGGGATCTCGCGGGTGGAGGTGAGCGTCGACGGGGCGTGGCAGCCAGCTCGCTTGGCGGCGCAGGACACGATCGACACCTGGCGGCAGTGGGTCTACGACTGGGACGCAACCCCGGGTGAACACACGCTCGCCGTGCGGGCCACCGACCGGACCGGCGCGACCCAGACCGCGACCCCGGCCGATCCCGTTCCGAACGGCGCGACGGGAGATCACACGATCTCGGTGACCGTCAACGACTGACGATCGCGCGGCGCTTGCGCCGGATCCTCAGGCGAGCTCCGCGAACAGCTCGAGGTAGGCGCCGAGGTAGTGCGGGGCGAGGTAGCGGTCCCGAACCCGGCGATGCGCGGCCGCTCCCAGACCCGCCGCCAGCGAAGGAGCCCCCAGCAACGATCCAACCGCGTTCCCGAAGGCCGTCAGGTCCCGCGGATCCACGAGGAGCCCGCTCACGCCGTCCTGGATCTGGTCCCGGATGCCGCCGACCCCCGCGGCGACGAGGGCGCGTCCCTTCCACATCGCCTCGGTGACCGTCAACCCGAATCCCTCTGCCAGGCTCTTCTGGACGACCACGGCGGCATGGCGCTGGAGGGCGTTCACGATCGTCGCGTTCTCATCCACATCGTCGGTCGGGATGTTCGCAAGGTGCACGCGCCGGCGATCCCCGGCGGGAAGGCTCTCCCAGAGCTCGTGAACCTCCTCGCGCACCGTCGCGGCCTCGGGGTCGTCGGCGATCGCACCCGGCATGGGACCGGCAAGCATCAGGTGGGCGTCGCCGATGCCGGGCGCATCGACGAATCCCCGGATCACCCCGAGAGGATCCTTGAGCGCATCCCACCGGGACACCTGGACGACCAGCGGGACGTCGAGCGGCAACGGCGCGTCCGGCGTGATCTGCACCGTGTGAGAGACGCGGTTCCGCGTGCCGTCGCTCCGCTCGAAGGTCGCATCGACATCATGGCCGGTGTTCGAGACGAGGCCGGCCGCGGCGAGGATCGCGGCCGTCCGATCCGGGTCGATCTCGACGTTCTTCGGCGACGCGTGATCGATGCACGGAGGCAGCACGCGAACGCGAGCCGGTTCCAAACCGTCCCAGGCGTACGCAGCTCGCGTGAAGGTGACCGCCTCTGCCGCCCGGGCATCGTGCAGGAGGAAGTCCCACGCGGAACGGACGAGGGCGTTCGGCGTGTCGGCGCCGATGTGGCACGTCCAGATGACGGTCGCACCCAGCGACCGCAGGATGGGCACGAGCCCCAGCGGCTGCGGATCGTGGACCACCACGGCGTCCCCCGCTCGCACGGATCGACCGAGGTCGATCGCGTTCGATCGGGTGACGTCGTCGAAATGCCGGCGCTCCGCCTCGCCCAACGGACCACCGTCGCCGAGCACACCGTGGAGCCGGTTGTGGATCCGCTTGGTGATCCGGAAGAACTCGGGGTCGCCGTCGATCACGGCCCAACGCGTGTCGATCCCATCGTCGAGGAGGTATCCCAGGCACGACCGGAGCAGCTCCGCGACCCCACCGCCCTCGGACGTCGAGTTCACCTGCCAGACGGTCCGACCGCGGAGGATCCGCCGCGCGTCAGCGAGACGTCGTTCGTAGCGGCGGCCGGCCTCCGGCCCGGCGACCGTCCGAAGGCTCCGTGAGGCCCGAGGGTGAACGGTGGCCTCGTACATCCGGAACCGCAGCTCAGCCCGTCAGTGCTCGTGGTCCGGTCGAACCGGCTCGAGCCGAACCCGAGCGTCGACGACCGTGGCGCCGTGCGGCAGCACCATCACCGGGTTGCAATCCATCTCCACGATCTCCGGGTGCGTTTCGGCCATCGCGCTGACCCGCAGGACCAGCTCCTCGAGGGCCGGCACGTCCGCCTTCGGGGCGCCGCGATAGCCGTCCAGACGCGGATACGTCGCGAGCGATCGGATCATCTCCCGAGCATCGAAGTCGGTGAGCGGCGACACGCGAACCGCGACGTCGTTCAGGAGCTCCGCCTCGACGCCTCCCGCGCCGCAGGCGACGACCGGACCGAAATGGGGGTCCACGGCCACGCCGACGAGCATCTCGACGCCGCCCTCGATCTCCTCCTGGACGAGGAATCCTTCCAGCGGCTCGCCGGCTCCGTCGAGCCGCCGGGCCATCGCATCCGCCTCGGCCGAAACCTCCTCGGCGCCGGACAGGTGAAGGCGCACGCCGCCGACGTCCGACTTGTGCAGGGGCCCGACCGCCTTGAGGACGATGCCCCCTCGCAGGCGGCGAGCCGCCTCCCCCGCTTGCGCGGGGGAGGCGGCCCGCTCCGTCGCGGGGGTCCGGATGCCGTAACACCGCAGCAGACGCTCGACCTCCTCGGGTTCCAACCACGAGCCGGCCCTGCCGAGGGCGGCCGACAGGATGGCGGCGGCCTCGTCGGCACGGGTGTCCTCGAACGTCACCACCTTCCCCTCGGGGCGATGTCGCCACTGCCCGTAGGTCGCCGTGTGTGCGAGCGCGATCGCCGCCTGCTCGGGGAAGGCGAACGATGGGATGCCGACCGACCCGGCGCGGAGCTCGTCGGGCACCCCGCGAGCGCTCATGAACGCGGTGATGACGGGGATCGTCCGGTCGAGCGACCCCACCGCCTCCGCGATGTGCCGGGCGACGTCGGGAGCCTGCGACGCCATCGGCGGGATGTAGATCACGACGAGCGCGTCGACCTCGCCGGAACGAGCCACGACCCGGATCGCCTCCGCATACTGGGTCCCACCGGCCGAGGCGATCATGTCGACCGGGTCCTCCGTGGACGCTTCGGGCGGGAGCGCCCGGGCAAGCGCCGCCGAGGTCGCCTCCGAGAAGCGCGGGACGGTGAGTCCGCGCGCCTCGGCTGCGTCGGCACATTGCACGGCGAGGCCGCCCGCGTTCGTGATGATGCCCACCCGGTTCCCGGTCGGAGCGGGTTGGTGCGCGAGGACAGCGGCGACGTCGAGCATCTCTTCCAGCGTGTCCGTCCGGATCACACCGTTCTGCCGGAACAGGGCGTCCAGGGCCGTGTCCGAGGCGACGATCGAGGCGGTGTGGGACGCGGCCGCCCGGACCCCCGCGGGACTCCGGCCGCTCTTCACTGCGATGATCGGCTTGCGAGCACCGATCCGGCGCGCCAGGCGGGCGAAGCGTTTCGGATTACCGAAGGACTCGAGATAGAGCAGGATCACGTCGGTCCGCGCATCGTCCGCCCAGAAGCTCAGGATGTCGTTCCCGGAGATGTCGGCCTTGTTGCCCACCGAGACGAAGCCCGAGAGCCCGAGCCCGAGTCGGGCCGTCTGGTCCATCACGGCGAGGCCGACCGCCCCGCTCTGCGA
>DATAEV010000340.1:0-22334 GCA_036257875.1 Actinomycetota bacterium
ATCGCGGGCGGTCGAGCGGCCACGGTCATCCAGTCCGGTGGACGAGAAGAACACGGTACGACGCATGCCGAGCCGATGCGCCCGCGCGTTCATGACCCGGACGAACGCCTGCTCGCTCCCAGCGATATGGATCGCGAGTGCCGACGCGGCGTCGTTCGCGGAGCCGAGCATCATCGCGTACAGCAGGTCTTCCACGGTGATCCGCTCGCCCGCCCGCAGTCCGAGGGTCGAGCTCGCCCCGTAGTCGTGTCGCCGGAAGACGGCTCGTGGGTCGACGGTGACCTTGTCGGTGAGCTGGGTGCGCTCTAAGGCGATCAGCGCCGTCATGATCTTCGTGAGGCTGGCGATCGGGACCGGCTGGTCGGCGGCCTTCTCGTCCATGACATCGCCGGACGTCAGGTCAGCCAGGAGTGCGGACCGCGCGGTGAGCGTGGGGGCGACTGTGGCGTTCGTCGGTGTCGCCAGCGATGTTGGGAACGGCGACAGGCTGCCGTGCGGACGGACGGGGGTCGGTGGCGGCGCGTCGCCGTGCGGCGTAGCGAAGGACGTGAGTCCCGTTTCGGCCGAGACGACCGCGATGACGAGCATCGCCGTCACGACCTTGCGTCGGAGGCTGGGACTCACGCGGACGTGAGGTGCTCACGCAGTGCGTTACGGAGCAGAGCCTGCTTGAACTTCCGGGACGTCACGCTGAGATCCGTGAGGGTCTGCGTCGCCGCCCGCCGGGCATCCGGGTTGCGCTGGCGGAGCGTCGGAGCGACGAGCGCCTCGAAGAACGATGACTCCCGGTCGGCGAAGTGCTTGTACATCGTCAGGTGGCGCGGCTCGATCCCATGGCGCAGGAAGTCCTTGACGATGGACAAGACGATGTAGTCCTCACCGTCGTAATACCGCCCCCCCTCCGGGCCGTGGGTGCATACGATCCCGAACGACTCGAGCTCCTTGATCCGCTCGCGGTCGACACCCGTCGCCGCAGACATCTCCTCGAGGGACATCTGCAGACCCGTCGGAGCTTCGGCGAGCTCTTCGGAGACCGAAGCCCCTTCTCCTCCCGCCGAAGCACTCTCGAGTTCGACGTCGGCTCCCTCGTCAACGGCGTCGGACTGGACGAGCCGTTCCTTGATCACCTTGAGGGGCAGGTACTCGTCCCGCTGCATCCGCAAGATCGACTTCAGCCGGTCGACATCGTCCACGTAGAACTTCCGGTATCCCGACGGTGTGCGCTCGGGTGTGATCAATCCTTCGGATTCGAGGAAACGGATCTTCGAGATCGTGATGTCGGGGAACTCGGTCTTGACGGCCACGAGAACCTCGCCGATCGATTGGTAGTTGCGGGTGCCGGCCATCTTCCTCACTCCCCCGCCGAGAAGAACGTCAACTTGAACCGTCCGATCTGAACCTCATCGCCCGTGGCGAGCTTGGTCTCGTCGACCTGCTCGCCGTTGACGTAGGTCCCGTTGAGGCTCCCGACATCGCGAACGAACCACGCCGGCCCCGATCGACGCTCGAACACCGCGTGCTTGCGTGAGACCGTTACGTCGTCGAGGAAGACACCACTGTCAGGACCGCGACCTACCGTCGTCGTCTCCTCGGCCAGCAAGAAGGTGGAACCGGCGTTCGGCCCTCTCTTCACGAGGACGAGCGCCTGACCCGGCTCGAGCTCATCGTGTGGGAACGGGAAATCCTCGTGAGCTTCATCGTCACCTTCGATCGCCGGAAGGGTGACGGTCACCTCGTCCTGTAGCGGATGTCCGCACTCAGCGCAGAATCGGGCATCGTCGCGGTTCGGATGTCCACAGTTGGTACAGAACACCGTGAACCTTTCCCTCGGTCATCGTTCGAGCTGACGGTGGTCGTTGTGGGCAAACCCTCGACCTCCATGCGGACTGGAAGCTATCGTACGCGGTGCCGAGGGTCAACGGATGTGTTGTGCCACGCTTGACCTTGGTACGCCCTTACCCTCCACCGCGGCTCGAGTGGGTCGAGGGTTCAGCTCCCCGCCTGCTCGACGAACGAACGGTACGCCTCGGCGTCCATCAAGCCATCCAGGGACGCTCCGGCCGCCAAGGTGACCACGATCAGCCATCCATCGTTGTAGGGCTGTTCGTTGACCAGCTCGGGCCGGTCTTCGATCAGCGGGTTACGTTCCGCGATCGTGCCGGTGACCGGGCTGTAGACGTCCGAAACGGACTTCGTCGACTCCACTTCTCCGAACGGGGTCGCCGCTTCGACCGCGGCCCCGATCTCGGGGAGATCCACGTAGACGACATCACCGAGGGCGTCCTGTGCGAAGTCGGTGATCCCGACCCGGACGCGCCCGCCTTCGAGGCGGGCCCACTCATGCTCCTTCGTATAGCGAAGATCATCCGGGAACTCCACCGATCTCCCCTCTCATCACGCCGGATCGACGTCTGCCGGCCCGGAACCACGATAGCTCGCGTGTCGGATGTCGCCGAGATAGGCCCAGGCCGCGATGTAGTACTCGACGATCCCGACCGCATAGGCCGCCCAGCCGCAGACGGTTGCAGCGGCGGCGAGCGGCAGCGCGAGGTTCCCCCACGACACCATCGGGATCGCGGCCATCAATGAGAAGGTCGCCAGCTTGCCGATCCACCGCACCTCGACCCGCACATCGCTTCGGAGAAGCGCGATCGCGCCGATCAGGAGGACGGTCAGGTCCCGGGCGAGGATCGCTGCCGCCGCCCATAGCGGGAAGATCTCACGGAGCACCAGAGCGATCAGCCCCGCGGCGATCGCGAGCCGGTCGGCCACCGGGTCGAGGATCTTGCCGACGTCGGACACCTGTCCGGTCCGGCGGGCGATCGTGCCGTCGACCCAGTCCGTGGCGACGACGACCGCGAAGAGGACCAGGCCCGCGGTGGTCGTGTCGTGATCGATGATGAGGGCGACGAAGACCGGGATCAGGGCGATCCGTGCGGCAGAGATGCCGTTCGGGACCGTGAGGACACGCGACGACGACGGCCCCCCGGCGGTCGGATTCATCGGTCGGGCCGGCCGGATTCGAACCGGCGACCTTCTGACCCCCAGTCAGACGCGCTAACCAAGCTGCGCCACGGCCCGTGGAAACGCATCCTACCGCCCGCGGTCGCCGCCGGGCTTCCGCGCCCTGAATCGGAGGCGGACCGGCACCCCTGACAAGGCGAGCTCCCGCCGGAGCCGGTTCTCCAGGTACCGCTGGTAGGTGGCCTCCGGCTCGTGCGCTCCCCCGAAGATCACGAAGGTGGGCGGGCCGGTCGCGACCTGCGCCGCGTAATGGAGGTTCCCCGACGCGCGGGGCGTCGGACGTTCCCGTTGCGCTTGCTGGATGATCTGATTGACCCGTGCCGTGGGGGTCCGAGCGCTCCACCTCCGATGGAGGTCGATGAGCAGTGGAGGCACACGGTGGATCCCCTGGCCACGGGTGGCTGAGGTTCGGATCGCCGATGCGTTCGCGAACGGCACGATCTCTGGCCCGAGGTGCTTGAAGGTCCGGTCCTTCTCCTCGACGAGATCCCACTTGTTGGCGGCGACCAGGAACGCACGACCGGCCTCCATCACCCGGCGGGCGATCCTCTTGTCTTCGGCCGTGAATCCGGCGCTCGCATCGATCACCAGGACGGCGACGTGGGCGCGATCGATCGCCTCGGATGCGCGGAGGAAGCTGTAGTACTCGACGCCGCGCACGCTCTGTCCGCGCCGCATCCCAGCGGTGTCCACGAACCGAACCTGTCCGAGGTTCGGCCACGTCACCATCGAGTCGACGCTGTCACGTGTGGTTCCGGCGGTCTCGGACACGACGCTTCGCTCCTCGCCCAGGAGACGATTGAAGAGGCTCGATTTCCCGACGTTCGGACGACCGACGATCGCGAACCGTGGCTCCTCCAGGTCGTCTGCGGGCTCTGCGCCTTCGGGGAGGAGCTCGACGACCCGGTCGAGCAGGTCGCCCGTGCCGTTCCCGTGGAGCGCAGAAACGGCCATCGGTTCACCGAGCCCCAACCGATCGAATCGTGCGACCTCCGCCTGGTCGGCGGCTTCGTCGGCCTTGTTGGCGATCAGCAGGACCGGAACGGAGGCCTTCCGCAAGCGGCGAGCGAGCTGGGCGTCTTCTTCGGTGATCCCCGTCCGCGCGTCGACGACGAGCAGGATCACGTCCGCCTCGTCGATCGCACGCTGGGCCTGTTGGCCGGCGAGCGCCTCGACCCCCCGCGCGCCGTGCAGGTAGCCGGCGGTATCGACCAGCCCGAACGCACGGCGGCGCCAGGTCGTGTTCAGCTGGATCCGGTCGCGTGTCACCCCGGGCATGCCGTGCGCGATCGCTGCTCGGTGACCGAACAGACGGTTCACCAGCGTCGACTTGCCGACGTTCTGACGCCCGACGACCGCGATCTTCGGGAGGCTCACGGCAGGAGCTCCGGTGCCTGCTCGCGGATCACGGCGATCGCGGTTCGAAGGGTGGCGTCGGCGTCGAGGGCACCCGTGTCGATCACGATCGCCCCTGGCGGTGGCGTGAGCGGGTTGGTGCGCGCATCCAGCTCGTCGCGGTTCTCCAGCACCGCCGCGATCTCCTCCGAACGTGCGCGAGGGCGCTCCCGGACCCGCCGTTCGATCCGCGCACCGGGAGCAGCCTCGAGGAAGAGCTTGACCGCCGCATCCGGGTACACGACCGAGCCGATGTCCCGGCCCTCCATCACGGCGCCGTCCGCTCCGAGCCTCCGCTGCACCTCGTGCATCCACGCACGGACAGCCGGGTGACGTGCCACCCGTGACACCGCTCGCTCGACCGCCGGCGTCGTCAACGCTCCATCATCGAAGCCCTCGACCTTCAGGACGCGCGGATCGGAACCGCCGAGCGTGAACCTCAAGGCGCGGGTGAGGTCGATCAGTGCTTCCACGTCGTCTTCGGACACGCCGTTGCGGATCGCCGAGGCCGTCAGCGCCCGGTACATCAAGCCGGTGTTCACGTAGGGAAGCCGCACCGCGTGAGCGAGGTTGCGGGCGAGCGTCGACTTCCCGCTGCCCGCGGCCCCGTCGATCGCCACGACCCGCTCTGCCGTCATCCGATGACCTCGATCGCGGCTCCGAGCGATCGGAGGGTTCCAACGAAGTCCGGGAAGCTCACGGCGGCCGCCTCCATGCCCGCGACCTCGGATGGACGTTCGCCCGCGAGCGCACCGACCGCGAACGCCATGGCGAGCCGGTGATCCCCACCGGACGAGGCCACGCCGCCGCGGAGGCCGCCACCCCCGACCACGAGGTCGTCGGCTTCCGCGGCGGCCTCGCCCCCGAGCGCCCGGATCCCTTCGACGAGGGCCGCCAGCCGGTCACTCTCCTTGACCCTGAGCTCGGAGGCTCCCAGGAACCGCGTCTCGGCGGGCGCATGGGTCCCCAGCATCGCGAGCATGGGCACCTCGTCGATCACGAGGGGAAGTTCGTCAGCATCGACCGTGGTCGCGCGCAGAGCGTCGCGCGATAGCACGTGGATCGAGCCGACCGGTTCGCCGAGCTCCTGGCCCACCACCGACGTTTCGGTCGTTACCCCCATCCGTGAGAGGACCTCAAGGAAGTGCAGCCGGGTCGGGTTCAATCCGACCGCCTCGACCGTCACCTCGGAGCCCGTCAGGGCCGCAGCGGCGACCACGAAGGCAGCGGATGATGGATCGCCCGGGACGGCTGCGTCGAATCCTTCGTGCTGGAACCGGGAGATCCCGACCCTGCGGCCGTCACGTCGAACCGGCGCGCCGAGCGCTTCGAACGCCCGCTCCATGTGGTCGCGGGTCGGTGCCGATTCCAGGACGACCGTCTCGCCCGACGCCGACACGCCGGCGAGCAGCACCGCGCTCTTCACCTGGGCGGACGGAACCTCCGTGCGATGTTCGATCCCGACGAGGCGCCCACCAGTCACGGAGAGCGGCGCATGGCCGTCGGTCGTCCGGACGGTCGCTCCCATGGATCGGAGCGGCGAGGCGACCCGTTCCATCGGGCGCCTCCTGAGGCTGCGGTCGCCGGTGAGCTCCGACGTGAACGGGGCCGCCGCGAGGAGACCGGCGAGTAACCGCATCGAGGTGCCCGAGTTGCCGCAGTCGAGTCTCCCGCGGGGTTCAACCAGCCCGTCGCGCCCTTCACCCTCAACCTCAAGGGTTCCGTACGGGACCCCGGCAAGCGTGTCGTTCCACGTGGAACCGCCACCCTCCACCCAGGACGAAACGTTCCGAGCCCACAGGTCGAGGGCAGGTCGAGCCTTGACGGTCAGATCCGCGAGGCTGGAAGCGGTCGATCCCACATCGAGGCCGCTCGGGAGACCGGTCAGCCGGCTGGGGCTCGAGGCGGTCGAAGCGAGGATCAGCCACCGATGGGCGATCGACTTGTCGCCGGCGACGCGGATGCTTCCCTCCAGCCGACCTCCGGGCACCGCGCGGATCCGCATCGATCCCCAACCTAGGCCAACCGGATCGGGTCGTACCCGCCGGCACCGAGCACGTCGGCGGCTCGGTCGGCGGCGCCCGCCGCGACGGTGAGGTGCACGGTCCCGCGACCACCCTCCGGGGAATGGACGATCTGCAGGTCCTCGATGTTGACCCGGCCGTCGCCGAGGACCGCCGTGATGCGCGCGAGCGCCCCCGGCTCGTCGGGGATCTCCACTTGGAGGACCGCGACGCCGGCTCGGACGGTCGGCTTGGTCGCAAGCCCGAGTCGCGCCTGTTTGGCCTGGTCGAAGGTCCGCTCGACCTCGGCGCCCCGGCCCTCGAGCACTTCGCCGCGGATCGCCATCAGACGCGCAACGTAGAGGTCGATCGCCGACGCGACCTGGCCCCGATTCGCGAGCAGGATCTCGCTCCAGAGGGACGGGTTCGAGGCTGCGAGCCGGGTGAGGTCCCGGAAGCCTCCGGCCGCGAGGAGCAGGATCTCCGGCTCCCCCGCCTCCTCCGCGGCCGCCAATCCCATCAGCGACGTCGAAGCCACCTGCGGGAGATGGCTCGCGAACGCGACCAAGCGGTCATGCCGCTCGGGCGAGAGTCGCAGGGGCCGCGCCCCGATCCGCTCGATCCATCGCTCGACGAGATCCACAGCGTCGGGTTCGACGACGTCGGTGGGAGTCAGCGCCCACACGATCCCATCCACGACCGACGCCGACGCGTGCTCGGGCCCCGAGCGCTCACTGCCGCCTAACGGGTGGCTCGGGACGTAGCGACGCAGATCCAGAGGGGCTGCGACCGCACGAGCCTCTCTCACGACGTGCTCCTTGATGCTGGCGGCATCGGCGACGATCGCGCCGGGCGCGTCGCGCAACGCGTTCGCCACCGACCTCGCGACGGCGCCGATCGGGGTGCAGACGATCACGAGATCCGCATCGGCGACGGCTTCCTCCGCGGTGGCGCATGCCCTGAGCGTGCTGCGCGCGGCGGCCCGAGCGACGACCCCGGCATCGACGTCCCACCCGCGAACGGTGCACCCGGCGCGAGCCGCGGCCATCGCGATCGATGTCCCGATCAGGCCGGTACCGACGATCGCCACCCGGTCGACCGGCCGGAGAGGCGGTGGGTCAGGCTTCGAGGTCATCGCGCAGCGCTTCCGCTCCGTCGAGGTACACGTGGACGACCTCCCGCAGTCCGCGCTCCGTGTGGAAGTGCATCAAGACCCGAACCACCGACGGCATCGCGCCGGCGACGGAGATCTCGCGTGCGCAGAGCAGGGGTACGAAGCCCAGGCCGATCCGTCGGGCCGCTTCGGCGGGGAACGCGGAGCGGAGGTCCTCGGTCGCCGTGAACAGGATGCTCACGAGATCGTCGGTGGCGACCCCGTTCCGTTCGATCATCTCCTGGAGCAAGCGCTGCGTCGATCCCAGGACGTCCTCTTCGTGATCGGCCCCGACGACGATGGCCCCTCGGGCTGCACGCACCCGCACGCGAGATCCCTTCTCGGACGTGGACGACCCGGGCATCCTGCGCCCGAGGGCATCAGGCTACATGCCGGAGCTCGGCGACCGACCACCATCACCGCTGGTGCGCCTCGCGCGACGTTCGGCTCCGGCGGCGGCTCGCTGGAGCGCGAGCAGCTCGTCGGCGGTGAGCTCCCGGCGTTCGCCCGGCTTCAGTCGACCGAGATGGATCGGGCCGATGCGGACCCGGACCAGCCGGGTGACGGGGAGGCCGACGGCGGCCAACAGCCGCCGCACCTCTCGGTTCCGTCCCTCTGTCATCACCACGGCAACCTGGCCCCGGCCCGGTCGCGCGTCGACGAGCCGGACGGACTTCGCGCGGGCCGGCCCATCTTCGAGCATCACGCCTGCACGAACGCCGCCCAGGTGCTTCGGGGTCGGGGTTGCGGCGACCTCGGCCAGGTACTCCTTCTCGATCCCGTAGCGAGGGTGGGTGAGGCGCTCGGCCAGCTCCCCGTCGTTGGTGAGCAACAGCAAGCCCTCGGAATCCCGGTCGAGGCGTCCCACGGGGAAGACGCGAGGCCCCTCCGCCGGAAGGAGCGGTCGGATATCGGCTCGGCCGCGCTGGTCGCGCATCGTCGTGAGCACGCCGGGGGGCTTGTTGAGGACGAGGTATCGCGCTTCCGGGTTCAGGTTGACCCGGGTGCCGCCGAGGGTGACCTCGTCGCGAGTCACGTCGACCTTGTCTCCGAGCGTCGCGGTCCGCCCGTTCACCCGGACCTTTCCCTGGGCGATGAGCTCCTCGCTCGTTCGGCGTGAACCGTATCCGGCGCGCGCGAGCGCACGCTGGAGACGTTCCTCAGCCATCAGTCGTCGCCGGGCCGGGCCGGCGGCTCCAGGTTCCCGTCCTCATCGCTCGTCCCTTCGTCGCGCACAGCGAGCTCCGCCGCGTCGTCGAGGTCACCCGGGCCGGCGTTGAGCAGGGGGGCCAGCGACGGCAGGGCGGCGAGGGACGGGAGCCCCAGACGTTCGAGGAACTGCGGCGTGGTTCCGTACAGCAGCGGCCGACCCGGGCCCTCATCTCGCCCGGCCTCTTCGATCAGGCCGCGGTCGGTCAAGGCCCGGAGGACGCCATCCGAGTTGACGCCCCGGATCGAGCTGACCTGGTGACGGGTCACGGGTTGCTTGTACGCCACGATCGCGAGGGTCTCCAAGGATGCCTTGGTGAGACGTGCCTGGCGCGAGGACAGGATGAACCGCTCGACGGACGCCTGGCTGTCGGGGTGGGTGAACAGCCGCCAGCCCCCCGCGACGTTCCGCAGCACCAGACCCGACCCGCGTCCTTCGAGGTCACTCGCCAGACGATCACACAGCCGGTCCGCAGTGGGCCGGTCCAGATCGAGCGCCTGCGCGATCACGGCAGACGTGAGCGGCTCGTCGGAGACGAAGAGCAAGGCTTCCAGCGCCCGCGTGTCCTGCGTCTTCACGTCATCCGTCCCGTAGCGTCACCCCGTCCACTCGACCTCTATCTCACCAAAGGTCGGCGCTTGCTGAAGCTCGACCTTGCCTTCACGGTACAGCTCGAGGATCGCCAGGAAGCGCACCACCACGTGGATGCGGTCTTCGCAGTCGGCGACCAAGTCGCGGAACGACGCCTGCCGACCCTCGAATGATGCGAAGTGCTCCTGGACGGCCGTCATCGCTTCGGAGACCGTGTAGCGGATCGGCGTCACGTGGGACAGATCGACCGCCGGCGGTGGCCGGAGGAGCCTTGCGGCGAGCGATGCCAGGTCTCCCGCTGAGACCGCCGCCAGCGGGTCGGGGTAGAGCCGCGAAAACTCCGGCCCCGGGCCTACGTCGCGGGCCGAGTACCCCGCCTCGTCCTCCAGCCGCCGAGCGAGCTCGATCGCCACCTTCCGGAAGGCGCGAAGCTCCAGGGACCGTGCGTACAGAAGATCCGGGGAGCCGCCGACGATGTCCTCCTCATCCGGCTCCACCTGCCTCGGGGTGAGCCGTGCGAGCTTGAGCTCCAGGAGGATCGCGCAGATCGCCAGGAACCAGGTGGCTTCCTCGAGGTTCCATCGTTCGGCCTCCTTGGCGTACGCCAGGAATCGATCCGTCACCGTCGCGATCGGCACGTCGCAGACGTCGACCTTCTGCTCGAGCACGAGGTCGGCGAGCAGGCGGAACGGCCCGGTGAAGCCCGGCACCTCGACCGCGAAGCCGCCGCCGGCCGGGGGGGGCGCCGTCTCGGGCTCGCTCACGGGATCATCCTTCGAACCGCATCGCTGTTCGGACGGCGTGCATCGTCTCGGCCGCGACCGGCCGCACCCGCTCGAGGCCCGCTGCGAGGACATCCCGCGCGAGACCCGGCGTGCGCTCGAGGTCTGCCCGCCGCTCGCGGAACCCTTGGAACCGCTCGATCAGGTGATCCGCGAGCAGGGACTTGCAGTCGACACATCCGAGCTCGCCCGTGCGGCACGTCGCCTCGACCCGGGCGACGTCCTCAGGCGAGAAGGTGCCGTGCAGCGCGAAGATCGGACAGATCTCCGGACGCCCCGGGTCGCCCCGCCGGATCTTCTTCGGATCGGTCACGAACGAACGAACGCGAGCCCGGATCGTGTCGGGATCCGCGCTCAGCTCGATCGTGTTGTCCAGGGACTTCGACATCTTGCGTCCATCGGACCCGGGGATCAGCGGCGTCTCTGACAGCAATGGCTGCGGCTCGACGAGCACGTCCCCGTACAGCCGGTTGAAGCGCCGGACGATCTCACGCGAGAGCTCGAGATGCGAGACCTGATCCTCCCCGACCGGAACGACCTGTCCATGGACGATCACGATGTCGACCGTCTGCAGGAGCGGATACCCGAGCAGGCCGAAGTTCGCCACGTCGCGCTCGGCCATGTCCCGCAGACGCTCCTTGTACGTCGGCACCCGCTCCAGCCATCCGAGCGGCGTGATCATGCCGAGGAGCAGCGCGAGCTCCGCCACCTCCGGAAGTTGCGACTGCCGGTACAAGACGGACCGCTCTGGGTCGATCCCGGCCGCGAGCAGATCCAGCACGAGACCCTCGACGAACGCGGGGAGCTCGTCGACCCGGTCGTAGTGCGTCGTCAGCATGTGCCAGTCGGCCACGAAGTAGAAGCATTCGTACCCCTCGTCCTGCAGGCGGACCGCGTTGCCGACGTTCCCCGCCCAGTGTCCAACGTGCAACGGTCCGGTCGGGCGGAACCCGGTCAAGACGCGCGTTCGTTCGGCGACTGCGCTCACGATGGAGGCGATGATAGCGCCGGTCCCGAGTGGCCTCGGGAGCCGGCCGCGTGGATCGCGGGCCTCAGAAGTGCAACGCCAGCTGGCAGTTCAGTCCGGTCGCCGAATCACAGAGGGCGCCGGTCAGGGTCGTCAACAGTCCGATGGCGAGGGAGCTGAACAGGAACAAGATCACGAGCACGACGAGCGGGAGATACCGGTCGAAGTTGCGATAGACCGATGCGGCGTCGGGTGGGAGCGCTAGCGCCAGCATCCTCGCTCCATCGAGTCCCGGGATCGGCAGGAGGTGGAAGACCGTGAGGGACATGCTCGTGTAGCAGAGCGTCAGCATGACCCGGTACGTCTCGGCGGAGGGTCCGGTGACCCGCACGACGAGCCCGGCGGCGATGCCGAGCGCGAGCGTCGCGATCGGTCCAGCCGTCGAGACGATGATGACGTCGCGGACGTGTCGCCGGAACCGCGAGGGGTCGACCGGGGCGGGCTTCCCGTAGGCGGCGGGGATCAAGAGCGTCTGGACCGTCCACAGGATGGCGATGAGCGCCGGGAGCACTCCACTGCCGAACGGGTCGAACCACGATGCGGGCTTCCAGCTGAGGCGGCCCCACAAGCGAGGCGTGGGGTCCCCGAGCGACGTCGCCGCCCGTGATCGCACGTACTCCCGCAGGCACATCCCGACGAGGAGCGACGCCAGCATGTAGACGGCGAGGCGGAAGCCGAGTGCCGTGAAGTTGCCGAGCGCAAGCATCCGGTTCACCCTCCTCCGTCTGGTGGGAACCAGTCGTGGATGAGCGGCGGCGGCTCGACCGGCACCCCGGTGACCGTCATCGATGCCAGTGTCCGCGCTGCCGCCTGCTCTGCGGCGTCCCGGCTCCGAGCGTGGATCTCACCGATCGGTTCCCCCGCGTCGATCCGATCACCGATCTTCGGTCGGAAGACGATACCCACGGCCGGGTCTACCTGTTCGCCTTTGCGAACACGGCCCGCGCCGAGCGCGCTGCTCGCGACCCCGATAGCCTCCGCATCGATCGTGGCCAGGATGCCCGTCCGATCGGCGAGGAGCGGCAGCGCCAACGGCGCACGCGGCAGGATCGACGCCGGGTCCTCGGTCACGCGGGGGTCACCGCCCTGCGCCTCGATCATCCGAGCGAACCGCTCCGATGCGGTCCCGTCCTCCAACGCCGCCGCGGCGCGAGCGCTGGCCTCGTCGAAGGGGATCCCCTCCGTCCCCTCCAGCGCCCGCGCTGCGAACCATATCGACAGATCACGCAGCCGGCCATGCCGGGCGCCGCTCAGCACTTCGACGGCCTCGATGATGTCCAGCGCGTTCCCGATCGCCTCCCCGAGCGGCTGGGACATGTCGGTGATCGCCACGCCGCAGGGGCGCCCCTCGCCACGGGCCAGTGCGCGACAGGCCTCGGCGAGATCTCGCGCACGCCCACCTTCCTTCATGAAAGCACCCGACCCGGCCTTCACGTCGAGCAGGATCAGGTCCGAGTCGACGGCGAGTTTCTTCGACATCACGCTGGCGGCGATCAACGGCACGGACGGAACCGTTGCCGTCGCGTCGCGGAGCGCGTAGAGGGCTCCATCGGCCGGCACGAGGCGTGATGACTGGGCCGTGACCGCGCAACCGACCTCCCGCACCTGCCTCGCGATGCGATCGGGCTCCAGGTCCGTCCGAAGCCCTGGGATCGACTCGAGCTTGTCGAGCGTCCCACCCGTGTGGCCGAGCCCGCGTCCGGACAGCTTCGCCACCGCCAGCCCGAGAGCCGCAGCGAGGGGTGCGAAGACGAGGGTGACCCCGTCGGCCACGCCGCCGGTCGAGTGTTTGTCCACCGTCGGTCGCCCCAGGTCGCCGAACGTCACCGTTTCGCCGGAGGCGATCATGGCCCTGGTCATCGCGAGCGTCTCGCCGTCGTCCAGACCGTTCAGCAAGGCCGCCATCAGGAAGGCGGCCGCCGGCCCGTCGCCGATCTCGTCCGCGGCGTAGGCGAGGACGAATCGCTCGACGTCGGCGGGAGGGAGGGGCCGGCGTTCGCGTTTCGCCGCGATCGTCTCCCGGGGGTCCCAGTCCGTCATCCGAAGGGTCTCCTCGTTCGATCGCTCGTCATGAGCTGAGGCTCGACCACAGGCTCATGGTTCGCCCTCGAAGGCGGGGCTCGAACCCTCCATCTCGACGAGAGCCGACCCTCACCCTGGGAAGCCGATCAGGTCCGCGAACCCCTGTCCGACCAGCCCCTCGACCTCGACACCCAGCAGCTGGGCGACCGTGTGCCCCAGATCGCCGAAGGTGGCGCGCGTCCCGATGTCGTGCGGCCCAAGCGGAAGCCCCGCGCCCAGCAGCGGTGTTCGCTCGCGGGAGTGATCCGTGGAGGGGGTGGTCGGGTCGCAGCCGTGGTCCCCGGTCATCAGGAGCACGCCGCCGTCGAGTGCGTCGATCACCTCCGGCAGACGCCGGTCGAGGGCGTGGATCGCGGCCGCGTAGCCTTTGGGGTCATTGCGGTGACCGTATTTCGAATCGAAGTCGACGAGGTTCGAGAACACGAACGCCGGTCCGGGCTTCCGCAGGAGCTCGACGGTCAGATCCAAGCCGTGTTCGTTCGAGTCGGAATAGACAGCGTCGGTGATCCCCTGCCGGTCGAAGATGTCCTGGATCTTCCCGACCGCCACGACGGGGATCCCTGCCTCGCTCACGCGGTCGAGCACGGTCGGCCCCGGCGGCGGAACGCTGAAGTCTCGCCTCTCGGGACGCCGCTCGAAGGCGCCCGGCGGGCCGTGGAACGGACGCGCGATCACCCGCCCGACGTTGTGCTCGCCCAAAAGGAGCCCACGCGCGAGCCGGCACCACGCGTACAGCTGTTCGAGCGGGACTACGTCGGTATGGGTCGCGACCTGGAAGACCGAATCACCGCTCGTGTAGACGATCGGGAAGCCGGTCCGGAGGTGCTCTTCGCCGAGCTCCTGGATGATCTCCGTCCCCGACGCCGGGACGTTCCCGAGCACCCGCCGGCCGATCGCCCGCTCGAACGCCTGGATGATCTCCGGTGGGAACCCTTCGGGGTACAGGGGGAACGGACGGTCGAGCCGGATCCCCATCATCTCCCAGTGCCCCGTTGTGGTGTCCTTGCCGGCTGAGATCTCGGTCGCCCGACCGTGCGCGGTGCCGGGCTCCGCGTGTGCGGGCACACCCCGGACCTCGGTGAGGTAGCCGAGACCGAGTGACTCCAGGGTGGGGACATCGAGACCACCGACCTCGCGCGAGGTGTTCCCCAAGGTGTTCGAACTTTCATCCCCGTAGGTTGCCGCGTCCGGCGCGTCACCGACCCCCCAGGAATCGCAGACCAGCAGACAGACACGGGGAACCCGCCGACCCGGCGGCGTCATCCCGCCAGCTTCTTGCAGTCGATGCAGAGCAGCGCCCAAGGGATCGCCTCGAGTCGCTCCTCAGAGATGGGGCTCCCGCATCGCTCGCACGTCCCGTACGTGCCGGCGTCCATCTTCGCGAGGGCGCGGTCCACGTCGTGCAGGTTCGAGCGCAGGGCCCGGACGACGGCGATCACTCGTGCTCGCTCCTCGGTGCTGTGCGAGCGATCCGAGAAACCGGTGTCGGCCTCGAACGTGACGTCATCCGATCCGGGGTCGGCCCCATACGTTTCGATCTCCCGCCGGAGGTCCGCCTGCTGCTGCGTCAGTGCCGCCCCTAACCGCTCAAGCATGGCCCGGTCGAGCACCCTCATCGTCCCTTCCCCGTGCCGCCACGCGCCCGCGGGTGCGCCGCGTAGTACACCTCGCGGAGGTGCTCCCTGGTCACGAGCGTATAGATCTGCGTCGTGGCGACGCTCGCATGACCCAGCAGCTCCTGGACCACGCGCACGTCGGCTCCCCCTTCGAGGAGATGCGTCGCGAACGAGTGTCGCAGGTCGTGGGGTGATACGCGACGATCGATCCCCGCCCGCGACGCGTACGCGCCCAGGAGCTTCGCGCAGGCCTGTCGTGACAGCCGGCCACCTCGCGTGTTCAGGAACAGGGCGCCGCGGGTCCGCTGACCCGCCAGTCCCGGGCGAGCGCGGGTCAGGTAGGAGCTCAGCGCATGCTGGGCGTGTCGGCCGATCGGCACCTCTCGCTCCTTCCCGCCCTTCCCGACGACGCGGACGAACCCGCCCTCCACATCGAGGTCGTCCACGTCGAGCCCCGTAAGTTCCGATACCCGCACGCCTGATCCGTAGAGGAGCTCGAGGATCGCGCGGTCACGCAGTCCGGTCGGCGTGGAACGGTCCGGCGCCTCGATGAGGCGCCGGACCTCCTCGACGCTCAACGGGTGCGGGAGCGGGCGAGGTATGCGCGGCCGGACGACCTCGCTCGTGGGGTCGTGCGGCGCGATCCCCTCGCTGACCAGGAAGCGATGGAACGAACGAATGGCCGAGAGGAGGCGCGACACCGACGTTGCCTTGTACGGCGCCGCCTCAGGTCCGTGCGTGGACGCCGACACCGATGCGATGAAGGATCGGACGGCAACGTCGTCCACCCGCCCGGCCTGCGTGATCCCGCGCGCCCTCAGGAAGCGGACGTAGCGTCGGAGGTCCCGACGGTAGGCGGCCAACGTATTGGTTGCCAAGCCACGCTCGACCGTCAGGTGGATCAGGAACCGTTCGGCGTCCCGATCGAGCTCGGAGTCGCTCACGCCGAGGCTTGTTGGGCGGCGGCGAGGAGCAACCCGAGGGCGGTCATGGCGTCGCGGACCTTCCCGGTCTGCGCGGCCGCGACCATCTCGGTGAACGGCCTCCGCTCGACCTGGATACCGGATTCCGATGGTCCCGTGGGTGCGTCGTCGGTCCATCCGACGAACAGGTGAATGTAGTCATCCGTCGTCCCCGGCGACAGGTACAGCCCGCCGAGGAACTTCGTGTCGCGCGACCGATATCCCGTCTCTTCGTGGAGCTCGCGCTCGGCACAGGTGAGCGCGTCCTCGCCGGAGATATCCAGCAATCCGGCGGGAACCTCGAGCAGCTCCTGCCGGACCGGGACACGGAACTGCCGGACCAGGACAACGTCGCCGTTCGGCGTCAGCGGGACGATCGCCGAGGCGGCGTGCTTGCGAAGGATCTCCCACTCTCCCACCCCAGGCCACGTCTCGGAGACGACCGTGAGGTAACGGCCGGCGAACAACACACGAGCGTTCGTCGGCTCGGGCATCCGGCCGCGGCTCAGCCGGTCACGACGATCCGGTCGCCCGCCCGGATACGGTCGCTCCGGTAGGCCGCCGCGGCACCGACGAAGTCGCGGAACAAGGGATGCGGTCGGGTTGGCCGGGATCGCAGCTCGGGGTGGAATTGACCCGCGACGAAGAACGGATGATCGGGGAGCTCCACGATCTCCGCGAGCCGGCCCTTCTGAGATGACCCGCTGATCACCAGACCGCCGCTCGTGAGGGCTTCGTGGTACGCCGGGTTGACCTCGTACCGATGGCGATGGCGCTCCTCGACGACGTCGGCCCCGTACGCGGCGGCGGCACGGGTTCCGGGCTCGAGATAGCAGGGCTGGGCACCCAGGCGCATCGTCGCGCCCAGGTCCGTGACGTCCTTCTGTTCGGGGAGCAGGTCGATCACGGGGTGCGGGGTCGCCGGATCGAACTCGCTGGAGTTGGCGCCGGTGAGACCGCAGATGCTGCGGGCGATCTCGATCACGGCGCACTGCAGCCCGAGGCAGATCCCGAGGAACGGCACTTCCTGCTCGCGGGCGTAGCGCGCAGCGTCCACCTTGCCTTCGACACCTCGGACACCGAAGCCACCCGGGATCAGGATGCCGTCCATCTCCCCGAGCGCCTCTTCGGTCGCGTCACCGCCGAGGTCGTCCGACGCGATCCAGTGGATCTGGACATCGCGCCCGTGATGGATCCCCCCGTGCCGGAGTGCCTCCATCACCGAGAGGTAGGCGTCACGGAGATACACGTACTTGCCAACGACCGCGACGTCCACCTGCTCCGTCGCCGCATGCACACGGTCCACGAGCGTCGTCCACTCCGAAAGATCGGGAGTGGCGACGATCTCCAGGTGGTCGGCCAAGAGGCCGTCCAGTCCCTCCTTGTGCAGCACGAGCGGGACCTCGTAGATGGATGGGGCGTCGGGGGCACTGATCACGCCACCGATCGGTACGTCGCAGAGCAAGGAGACCTTCTCCTTCAGGTTGCGGCCGATCGGACGATCGGAACGGCAGACGATGGCGTCCGGCTGCAGACCGAGAGCTCGAAGCTCCTTGACCGAGTGCTGCGTCGGTTTCGTCTTCAGCTCGCCCGACGGGCCGATGAAGGGCATCAGGGAAACGTGCACGAAAGCACAGTGGTCGCGCCCCACCTCGTTGCGTAGCTGCCGGATGGCTTCCAGGAAGGGGAGCGATTCGATGTCCCCTACGGTGCCGCCGATCTCGACGATCTGGAGGTCGGCCTGTTCCGCTTCGGCGAGCGCGCGGACCCTCGCTTTGATCTCGTCGGTGACATGGGGGATCACCTGGACGGTCTTCCCGAGGTAGTCGCCGCGCCGCTCCTTCGCGAGCACCGATGAGTACACCGCGCCGGTGGTGAAGTTCGAGCCACGATGGAGATCGGCGTCGAGGAAGCGTTCGTAGTGCCCCAGGTCGAGGTCGGTCTCGGCCCCATCGTCCAGGACGAACACCTCGCCGTGCTCGAACGGGTTCATCGTCCCCGGATCGACGTTGACGTACGGATCGAGCTTCTGGAGGACGACCTTGAGCCCGCGGGAGGTGAAGAGTCTGCCGAGGGAGGCGGTGGTGATGCCTTTCCCGAGTCCGGAGGCGACTCCACCCGTGACGAAGATGTACTTCGTTCGCTCCCTCACCACGGAAGCCGACTGTAGCAGACGATGGCATGCCGTCGCGTGCGGTGGATCGACAACTTCGTCGATCGGTGGCTGCGTCGTCCGCAGACGTTCACGTGACCACCTGGCGGGAACGGGCGGCCTCAGCCAGCAGCTCCTCCGCATGCGAGGCGCCGTGCTCGGAAGCCTCGAGACCGGCGAGCATCCGTGACAGCTCAGGGATGCGCTCCCGATCCTCGAGCACGTCGAGCTGCGCCACCCCCTCCTCCTTCCGGACGCGGACGTGCTGGTCGGCGAAGCACGCGATCTGGGGCAGATGGGTCACGACCACCACCTGGCGCGTCAGCGCGAGACGGGCGAGGCGGCGACCGACCGCGAGGCCGGCCTGGCCCCCGATCCCTGCATCGACCTCGTCGAAGACGAGCGTCGGGACGTCGTCGAGATCCGCAAGCACGCTTCGACACGCGAGCATGACGCGCGACAGCTCTCCCCCACTCGCGGCCTTGGCGAACGTCAGCCACGGCTGGCCGGGCCCGCCCCGGAACCGAAGCTCGACCCGCTCGGCGCCCGACGGGCCAGGCTCGGGGAGCGATCCGAGCGCGACCTGGATGGCAGCGCCTGGCATCCCGAGGTCCTGGATCTCTCCCCCGAGCGCATCCGCCAGCGCCGTTCGTGCCCCCATCCGGCCGGCGGTGACCTGTTCCGCGAGCGTGGTCACCGCCGGGCCGAGCGCCTCCACTTCGGCCCGCAGCTCCTCCAGACGCTCGTCGGCGCCCGCGAGGCTCTGGATCCTCGCCGCGGCCTCATCGAGGAACGCGAGCACCTCGGCATCCCCCGGTCCGTACTTCCGCTGCAGACCCTTGAGCTCCCCGATCCGTTCTCGGATCGACGTGAGCCGGGCCGGATCCAACGCGAGTCCCTCGCGGTATCCGCGGAGATCGCGACCAAGCTCAGCTGCCTCGGCGGCCAGGGCCTCGGCCCGAGCCGCGAGATCCGCGGCGGCGCCGTCGAGCTCGACGATCGATCCGAGGGCTCGAACCACCGAGGCGGACCCTTCGGCGACGCCGCCTTCAGCGGCGAGGATCTCCTCGGCGGCCGCGGCGAGCTCGAGCAGCCGTTCCCCGTGCGCGAGCCGGTTCTCCTCGGAGCGAAGCGCATCCGTCTCGCCGGCCTCCGGCGCCACCGCCCGGATCTCCTCGACCTGGTAGCGGAGGAGATCGAGCTCACGTTCGCGATCGCGCGCATCATCCTCCAGCCGCCGGAGCGCCCGTCGTGCCGCGGTGGCACGTTGGTACGACTCACCGTAGGCAGCGACGGTCGCCAGATGCTGGGCACCCGCGTATCGAT
The DNA here is from genome assembly GCA_036257875.1 of Actinomycetota bacterium. Taxonomy (GTDB): domain Bacteria; phylum Actinomycetota; class UBA4738; order UBA4738; family HRBIN12; genus AC-51. Next base: position 19,324 of record DATAEV010000340.1, read on the forward strand.
CCAGGAAGGCCGTCTGCGTGGAGGGGTCGAGGAGCCGAAGGGAGCCGTGTTGCCCGTGGATCTCGATCAGCCGGGCGCTGACGTCGCTCAGGGCCGAAGCGGTGGTCAGCTGCCCGCCGATGCGAGCGCTGCTCTTGCCGTCGGCGCCCACGCTGCGTGCCAGGATCACTTCGCCGTCTTCGACCCAATCCACCGACACGTCGTCTGGCCCGACCGGGTTCGACACCCATCCGTCCGGGACCTCGAACCGGGCCTGAACCCGGGCTGCCTTGGCGCCGGCTCCGACGAGATGCGCGCCACCCCGCGCCCCTCCCGCGAGCGCGAGCCCGACCGTGAGCATCGTCTTGCCCGTCCCGGTCTCGCCGGTGAGGACCGTGAGCCCCTCGGTCAGCTCGAGATCGAGGTCGCGGATGACACCGAGACCGCTGATGTGGAGCTCGCGGAGCACGCGCGCATCCTAGCGTGGGCCACCGACATCGCCGGCATGCATCGAGATCCCCGACGGGGTCTCGCTCGGATCTCCAGGGAGGTCGAACTTGTCGCGCACCCGCGATAGGAAGCCCGGCGCGTCGTCGCGTCGGACGAGCCGAGCCGGTCGGTTCGATGCGCGGATCCTGACCTCGGCGCCGACGGGGATCTCCTGCGTCTCGCGTCCGTCGGCCGAGACCAACCCCGGCTCATCCCCGACGACCTCGAGGCTCACGACCCTCTTCGCGCCGAGGACGAACGAGCGATCGAACACCATGTGCGCAGCGATCGGCGTCACGATGAGGCAGGCAACGTCGGGTGACACGATCGGGCCCCGCGCGGAGAACGAATAGGCGGTCGATCCCGTCGGCGTGGCGACGATCACGCCGTCGGCTGAGAACGTCGTGACGTATTCGCCGTCGACGGCTACCTGCAGCCGGATCAGGCGGTGCCGGGCGCGCTTCTCCACCATGATCTCGTTCATCGCCCACTGCGGCGGGAAATGATCGCCGCCGCCGGGCTCGGCTACCACCGCCAGCCGCTCCTCGATCGCCGCCCGACCTTCGAGCGCCTCGCGGATCAACGGCGCCGCGTCAGACGGCTCCACCTCGGTGAGGAACCCGAGCCGACCCACCTTGACGCCGAGGACCGGCGACCCGGTCTGCGCCGCCACGTACGCACCCCGCAGGAAGGTCCCGTCACCACCGACGGCGACCACGAGGTCGACGACGTCAGCGCCTCCGTGGAGATCCGTGCACGAGATCCCGTCTTCCTCCAGCGAAGCACGGAGGGCCCCGGCAGCATCCACCGCCGCCGGTCGCCCTTCATGGATCACGAAGCCCACCGAGGTCATCGGAGGAGCGCCTTCCCCTCGCCGACCGCCGCCTCCACGTCGATCGCGGCAGGCGGCGACCCGGAGACGAGGTGCACGGGGAACTCCACGTTGCCCGCAGGCCCAGGCAGTGGCGAGGCCATCACGTTCACCGGTTCGAGCGCGAGCGAGCGCGCGGTCGATATCACCTCCGCGAGAGCGCCTCGCCATACGTCCGGATCGCGGACGACGCCGCCACGCCCCACCTGCGCTCGCCCCGATTCGAACTGCGGCTTCACCAGGGCGACGAAGGTCGCTCCCGGGGCCGCCACTCGAGCCAGTGCGGGCAGCGCGAGCCGCAGCGAGATGAAGGAGAGATCTGCCACCACGACGGCAGGGAGGAACGGGAGCATCGGCGGCGCGAGGTCGCGCACGTTCGTCCGCTCCATCACCGTCACCCGCGGATCCATGCGGAGGCTCCAGGCCAGTTGGCCGTACCCGACGTCGACCGCGATCACGCGCGACGCGCCGCGTTGCAGGAGACAATCCGTGAACCCGCCCGTCGAGGCGCCGGCATCGAGGCAATCAAGGTCGCCGGGATCGACCGCGAAGCGATCGAGCGCCGCCGCCAGCTTGCCACCGCCCCGTGACACGAAGGGCGATGCCGGACCCGAAAGCTCGACGGAAGCGTCCACGGCGACGAGCGACCCCGGCTTGGTCGCGGTGATCCCCGCGACGCTAACGCGACCGGCGTTCACGGCCTCCTGCGCCTGGGATCGACTGGGCGCCAACCCGCGACGCACCAGCTCCGCGTCGAGACGCCGGCGACCCATCGTCGAGGCTCGCTACGCGTTCCCGCTGGCGGTGGTCTTCTTCGCGGTGGACTTCGTGGACTTGGCGCGCTTCGCTTGGGTCTTCTTCGCGGCCGCGCGCCGACGGCCCGAGGCCGTCATGCCTGCGGTGCGCTCGAGCTCGCGCACCCGTTTGCGGAGGGCATCGAGCTCTTCCTGGGTCGCGACACCCATCTGGCGCACCTGAACCTTGATCTCATCCTGGATCGCCGAGCGGAGCCGTTGGCGGTTGCGCTGGGACCACTCCATCAGGTCGGCGGCGGTCTTTGCGACCTGCTCCTTCGCAGCACCCGGCTCGAGGAAGCCCTTCGCGAGCTCCTGGGCGCGGGACGGGGTCAGGTTGCCGATCGTCGCCTCGAGCGCCTTGCGCATGTCGTCGACCCTGGTCATCGTGGTACCTCCGTTGGTAGGGGTTCGCGACCAGCATACCGATGGTGACCATCGGCCCGTTCCCTCACCCGTCCTCGACGAGCTCGCCGAGACGCTCCGCGACGTAGGTCGGCGTGAGGGTCGCGACCCCGAGATCGGCCCTGCGGGTGATGCCCGTGAGGACGAGGAGCGAGTCCCATCCCAGTCGCCTCGCGCCTTCGATGTCGGTGTCGAGCCGATCGCCGATCACCAACGGCCTGCCGCCGCCGGCCCGATCCAGAGCCGCCCGGAAGATCGGCGCGTTCGGCTTGCCGACCACCTCGGCGCTCACGCCGGTGGCCGTCTGGATCGCCGCAAGGATGGCGCCGGCCCCGGGGAGCACGAGCCCATCCTCGACGGGGTACGACGCGTCGGCGTTCGACGCGACGAGCGATGCTCCGCGCTGGATCAGGACGCTCGCGGCGGCGAGCTCCGCGTAATCGAACCCGCGGTCCCAGCCGACCACGACCGTC
>DATAEV010000144.1:0-5991 GCA_036257875.1 Actinomycetota bacterium
TCCGGTGGTTGCGACCCGGTCTCTTCCGCGAACTCGCGACGAGCGACGGCCTGCAGATCCTCGCCGAGGTCGGCCTCTCCTTTCAGCACCGTCCAGAACCCTTCGTCTTTCTTCGCGAAGAACGGACCGCCCGGATGACCGAGGAGGACCTCGAGGCGGCCTTCCCGCTCGCGGAAGAGCAGGATCCCTGCGCTCAAGCGGCGGGGCCTCTTCTGGGTGCGGTCCCCCGCCATCGACCGATGGTAGTACCGTCAGCCTCAGCGTCGTCCACCCCGACGACCAGCGTCGGCCGAACCGGTTGCAAGCTCATGGAGACCGATCAAACCTTTGATCCGATCCGGCTCCTGCGCGAGCTGATCGCCGCCTTCAATCGGTACGACCTGGACACTGCGATGTCGTTCTTCGTCGACGACTGCATCTACCGAACGCCTCGGGGCCGCCGCCCGTGGGGCCGGAACGTCACCGGGAGCGCGGACGTTCGCGTCGCCTTCGAGCGCCAGTTCGGCAGGTTCCAAGAAGCCCGCTTCGTCGACGATTCGCACTGGGTATCCGGTGATCGTGGGGTGTCGGAGTGGACGATCGTTGGAACGACGCGGAGCGGGGAGCACGCAGAGTTGTGGGGTTGCGATCTGTGGACGTTCCGAGACGGCAAGATCGCGGTTCGGAACACCTTCTGGAAGATCTCGCGAACGACGGGGCCGTCACCCGCCCCGGGTGAGGGTCACTCGTAACCCAAAGCTTGGAGCTGGGCCACCATCGCCGCTTCCTGCTCCGGTGTGAAGACATCCTCGGCAGATGTGTGGGGAGCCGAAGCCTCCACCGAGACCGGCTCCGGCGCCTCCTCCAAGATCCCCTGGATCGCGGGCAGTTCGAGGTCCGCATCCAAACCGTGGAGCGCGAGGAGCGTCGCCGCCATCTGACCGAACGTCGCGCCCTCGGGCTCGGATCCTCGGACGATCCCGGAGCCGCTGGCGACGAGGAACCCACTGACGGCGTGGTGGCCTGACCAGCTTCCCCCATTCTCTAGGTCGTCGAGGACCTGGAGGGGCTCGACAGCTGGTCGAGGCGTCGAGGCGACGTGGATCCGCTCGTCGCGCGGGAGCACGATCAGCTCGGGAGCCCGGTCGATGAACGGCCCCGCGTAGACCTCTTCCTTTCGGATCACGTCGAACGCCGGACCTCCGGTCGCGGGGTGCGTCACCGATGCGAACCCCTCACACAACTCCTCGAGCAGTTTCGGGTCATGACGGGACGGGTTGGATTCGCTGAGGTAGATCAGCCCGCCGTAGCCGTAGCAGTACGCACGGGTCGCGGTGAAGTCCACCATCGGCAAGGCAGAGCGGTCTCGATGCCGCCGCAACCGATCGATCACCGGGCGCCGGTTCACGCGCCCGGGTCCGAGATGCTCGTCACCGGGATCGCCGCGCGCCTTGGTCCGGGACCGCTTGGCTCTCGCGACAGCCTTCGGGTCGAAGCGGAGGAACCCTTCCTGCGCGAGCCACGCGTTCGCGTTGAACATCCAATAGGCCGGCCGCAGACCGTGGTCGGAGACGACGAAGACGGTCGGATCCTCGTCGTAGAGGAACGTTGCCTGGTCGATCAATCGTGCGCAGGCAGCATCGACCGCCTCATACACGCGGACGAGCTCATCTCCCTCAGCCTCGCTGCCGTGGGCCGGATGCTCGTTGTCGTACCGATGCCATAAGAGGTGCCCGGCGATATCGGAGCTCATGAAGTCAACGCAGAGGAGACCGAGCTCGGGCTCCATCTCCATCGCCAGGACGCACACATCGGCGATCTCGCCCACGTGATCGATGAGCGAGTCCGCGAGCTCGCCAGACCGTCCCTTCCAACCGGTGGGTGCGATCGCCGTCATCAGCTCGGGATGCGACGTCAAGATCCTATTGCCGACCGGTTTGGGCAGGATCTCGGGGTACTGCGGACCGCCGAACCCGGTCACGACGATGCCGTCGATCGGCTCGGGCGGATACGTGAACGGGACAGTGATGAACGCCGACCGGACCCCGCCGGCGCCGAGCAGTCGCCACAGCGGCACGCCCGCCCGAGAAGCGGCGCTGTCGAGCCGGTTCTGGACGCGGTTCGGATTCGTGGAGAATCCGAAGATCCCGTGTCCCGCGGGGTTCATCCCCGTCAGGAACGACGACCACGCCGTCGGTGTGAACGCCGGCAACGTCGACCGCAGCACCCCGAACGCCCCCGAGCCGGCGAGCGCAGCGAGCGTGGGAAGACGGCCCTCCCACATCAAGGTGCGGACGAGGTCGTGATCACCGCCGTCGACGCCGATACACAGGATCCTCCGCACGTCCGACCTCCTGCGACGCCCCCGGGGTGAGGGCCGGACCCCGGACCGGCCTCACCCCACAGACGCTCAACTGCAGTAGTAGTAGTACTGCCCGCCATACTCGTACTTGTAGTTGCAGTACCCACCGGGGCAGCAGTCAACTGCTACTGGGTTGTCGTCGCAGCAGACGTTTGGGCCGCACTGGACCTTCCCCTCCGGACACGAGCATGTGCACGTGGCCGGGTCGAAGATCCCCCCACCGAAGCAGCGCACGCACTGCCCGCTCTTGTGCAGGGAGCAGAAGTTGCTTCCGGGAGGACAGGCACACCGGCCCGTCCCCGGATCGCAGAAGAAGCTGCAGCACTCGTAGTCCTGGCGGCAGATCCCCTTCACCTTGCGACACCTGCCCGGATACAACGCCTCTGCTGAGGGGGCTTGCAGCAGGGCGACCGCACCCGTTGCGCCACCGACGACGAAGGCCTTGAGTGCCTTCCGCCGGGACAGCGGCTGCTGGCCGACCTGCTTCGTGAGTTCGTCGAATCGGCCGTCGTACATCGACGCGCCCCTTTCAACGATGATGCTTCCCTCCGATCCGTCAGGGGTTGCGATCAGAGGGTCGAACTACCTGGTGGCCGCCTCCTTCCTGTGCTCAAGCGCGTCGTGGGCGAGGGCCATCACGGCCTCGGGCCCACGAGCGACCTCCCTGACGATCACGCCATTCTCGTCGATCAAGAATCCGACCGGGGTCGAGAAGATCCCGTAGGCCTTCGAGACCTTCCACGCTGGCTGCATCCCGACGGGGAACTCGATCCCATGCTCCTCCACCTTGCGGCGGTTCATCTCTCGTTTCCCTCGACTGATCATGACTACGGGCGGGGCATCGTCGCCAAGGTTCCGGTGCCAGCGCGCCAGATCCGCAGCGAGCACCTCGCACGGGCCGCACTCGGGATCGCTGAAGACGATGAGTGCTTCGGATCCCCGGAGCTGCTCGAGCGAGATCTTGTCCCCGGACACGGACGGGACCTCGAAGGCGGGTGCGGGCGAGCCGGGCGGAAGTCCGTCGCGCATCAGCTTGCTCTCGGAGAGCGACCGCTCGGTCGCCAGCTTGATCTGCCGCCCGGCAGCTTCGCGCGCCAGCTCGGGGACCTGATCCGCGCCCAGCGCCATCGCCTTCGCGACGCGTCCGTGCTCGTCGACGAGGTAGGCCGCTGGGGTTCCGGTTCGCGCGAACGCATCGATCATGCCGGTTCCTCCGGGCTGCAGGAGGATCCTCGCGTCGAGCCCGTGCCCGTTCACCATGCTGCGGTTCTCCTCGGGGTCGCCCCGACTCACGAGGACCACGTCAACGCCACGCTTCTCCAAAGCTGGCTGGAGCTTGGCCAGATCCTCAACGATGGCTTCACAGAAACCGCAGGTCGTCGACCAGTTCACGAGCAGCAGCCGGCGACCTTCGAAGTCCTCCAGCCGTACGATCGCGTCATCGACATCGGGCAGCTCGAACGGCGGGAGCGGCGCCGCGACCGGGATCCCCCGCGGAGCCTCGGCGCCATGCGCTTCGCCGACCTCGGGGATCATCTGCTCGATCGAATCCATCTGCACGAGGATCCGGCCTTGTTGTTGGAAGAGCTGATACACCACGCCGACCAGCAGCACGAGGACGAGGAGCTGGACGATCACGACGGCCAAGATGGCTGCGCTCACCCAACGCCTCTTCGGGTCCCGCTGGACTTGAGCGTGTTGCCCACTGCGAAATCCCAGGTCGAGCGTCGTGCCACTTCGAAGGAATGACGTTATGCCCGAAAGCTGAACGAGGTCAAGACCTTGCTGGCGCGAGGCGGTCCTCAGGCATTTCCCGCGACGCAGAACGCGGTGACGGAGCGGTACGTCGGCACGAACAGGCACCCCGGGGCCGACGAGGGACTCGCGAAATGCGACACCTCGTCCATCGGCTGCCGTACGACCTCGTTCCCCGCGGCCGGGTCGAACCCCAGCAACGCAGACGAAGAGAGATCGACCGACCAGACGAGACCTCCCGCGACGATCGGCGGGCCCGCGTCGAAGGCGGACGACCGCCAGACCTGGTCGAAGCTCCGCCCATCGTCGGCAACGCGCAACGCGACGAGTCCGTCGCTGCAGGGGACGTAGATCGACCGACCGTCGTGGGCCGTGCCGCCGAACGAACCGCCGCAGACCGGGGCCGAGGAGAGCTCGCCCCCGATGCCACCGAGATCGTTCGCGTCCAGCAGGTAGCCGACGCCACCCTTGCCGATCTGGTAAAGCCGGCCTCCCGGCAAGAGCGCCGGGCCGACCGAGCCGAGGTCCACGTCGCCGGTGTTGAGTGCGGCCCAATCCTCGGGCGCGAAGAAGCCGAGCTCCTTCAGCTGCGGGGAGAGCTCGATCACGCTATCGCCGAAATCGAAGGTGTCGGCGGAGAAGCTGTTCCCGGTCGTAACGAAGAGGTGCCCATCCGCGTCCACCGTGGGGCCGGACGGCGCCCAGATGCCTCCCGCGTTCGTCGTCGGGGCCCGGTAGTCGAACAAGGGACCCGAGCCGTCGGCCGCAACGCCGGCGACCCATCCGTGATACGAGCCGCAGTCGCCGAACAGCCCTCCGTACGCCACGTAGACGGAGTCGTTCGCGAGCGTGAGGGCCGATCGGAGCTGCTGCGTGCGGGGATCCATGCCGGGCGGATCGATCGGACGATGCCACAGGACCGCGCCGCTCGACGTCCGGAGCGCGAAGAGCTCGTGCTGGGCGGGGGCCAGGAACGCGGCGACGTAGAGGACCCCGGCAGCCGGATCCGCGACCGGCGTCGCCGTGATCCCCGACGTCGGCGCGATGTTGCCGCACGGGAGCGTTGCGCTGTCGACCGGCGTGCCGAGATGCCGGTGCCACGCCACCGTTCCGGTCGCGGCATCCAGCGCGTAGACGGTGTCGTTCTCCGTCGCGGTGATGACGCGGGCGCCGATCGCGAGCGGCTCGGCGTAGACCGTGCCGTCGAGGTGCGGCGACGTCCAGGCGTGCCGGACACCGGCCAGCGACGGCCCCGCCGCGACCCCGCTCCGGGTCACATCGCCGTGGTAGGTCGGCCACCGTCCACCCGCCGGCCCGGACGGGCCGGCGCTGGACGGAGGCGTCGAGCTCGCGGGCGCGGACGCCGGAGTGGTCGTGCTCGTGGTCGTGCTCGTCGCCGTACAGGCGACGAGCACGACCGCCGCCACCAGCGCTCCACGGACCGGCCGCATCTCGACATCTTCCCTGTTAGCGTCGAACGGTGGGTTCACGCCCCCGCTCCAGCAGCATCGCCCTGTTGCTCCTCGCGGTCGCGGCGTGCACGTCGACCGTCACCACGGCCGAGGCGCCGTCGCCGCAACCATCGGCGACGCCGTCGACCAGCGCATCGACGAGCCCTGCAGCGAGCCCCGCCGCGTCACCATCACCCGATCTCGTCCTGATCCGCCCGCGCGAGAACGGCTCACTCCGGATCCACGGCACGTATCCGCCTGCTGCGTCCGAGTGCCGGCATCCCGAGCAGCCGCGACTGGAGACCCGCTACCCGGGGACGCTCGCGGTGCGACGCGCGAGCGACGGCACGCTCGACCTGACGGTCACGCTGCCGTTCGAGCGCTACCTCGAGGGGATCGCGGAGGTCCCGCCCACCTGGCCGACCGCGGCGCTGCAGGCGCAGG
>DATAEV010000006.1:0-15841 GCA_036257875.1 Actinomycetota bacterium
GCCGCACGATCAACGTCTCCGACGAGCGGGTTCGTGAGCAGCGCCTTGAGCGCCGTATCGCGCGATCCGGTGAGCGCGGCCTCGATCGTCAGCCGCTCGTACGCCTTCGCGTGTTGCACCAACCCGAGCATCTCCGGCGCGAGGGGGTCGGTCGGCTGGGCGAACGCGCCGGCGCGATCCACCCGACAGGTGAGCTCCACCACGTCGCCGGGCGGCACGTTGGGGATCGCGCCCTCGTTCAACACGTTCACCACCTGCTCGTCGCCCGTGCCGGCGTGCAACGAAGCGACGAGCGCCGCCGCTGCGTCCGAGTACCACGCTCCCCCGCGCTCCTCCAAGAGCTTCGGCTTCGTGTCGAGAGCGGGATCGCGATAGAGCTCGAGCAGTCCCGCCTCGATCTCGAGGACCTCCTCGGCGCGGGTGCGGTGCGACCGTTGGTGTTCGAGGACCTCGCTCGTCCGGTAGTAGTAGCGGAGGTACGAACTGGGGATGGCTCCCAACGCGCGGACGAGCTCGATCGGTGCGGCTTCGGTGAGCCCCTGGGAGCCTTCGGCCAGCAGCTCGGGCAATCGGTCCACGCCGTCGACCGATACCGCGCGAACCCACGACAGATGGTTGAGACCGACGTGATCGAGCCGGATCCTGGCCGGCTCGACGTGGAGATGGTCCGCGAGATCGCGCTGGACACCGATCGCGACGTTGCACAGCCCGCACGCGCGGTGGCCTTGGTCCAGCAGGGCCTGCGTCACGAGCCCCGTCGGATTCGTGAAATCGACGACCCACGCGTCGGGAGCACCGACCTCTGCCGTCCGCTCGGCGAGCTCGAGCACGACCGGCACCGTCCGGAGCGCCTTCGCGAAGCCTCCGGGCCCCGTGGTCTCCTGGCCGATGAACCCGAACCGGAGCGGGATCGTCTCGTCCAGGAAGCGCGCCTGGTTCCCTCCCACACGGAGCTGCACGATGACGAAGTTCGCGCCTTCGAGCGCCTCCGTCGCCCGGTCGGTCAACCGGACCGTTCCGGCCCATCCGGCGGCCCTCACCATCCGTTCCGCAAGAGCGCCGACGACCGCGAGCCGCTCCGGATCGACGTCCAACAGGACGAGCTCTTCGATCGGGAGGCGGTCGGTGCGCGTGACGAATCCCTCGACGAGTTCCGGCGTGTACGTGCTCCCGCCGCCGACGACCGCCACCTTCACACCCATGCGCCGGGCATCGTACACTCCGGCCGATGAAATCGTTAGGAAACTTTCCTGACCCATTCATCGCCGAGATCGCCGGTCAGCCCGAGGCGCTCCGGAGGGCCGGGAACGGTGCGATCGAACAGACAGAAGCGCTCCAGGCCGCTGGGGCTCCCGCCCGTCGGGGTCGGATCGTGTTCTCGGGGATGGGCAGCTCCTACGACGCCTGTTACCCGGCCGTGACGGCGCTGGCCACCGAGGGCGTCGCGACCCTGATGATCGACGCGGCCGAACTCCTCCATTTCCGTCTGCCCATCCTCCGCGAGGAGGACCTCCTGGTGCTGGTCAGCCAATCCGGCGAGAGCGCCGAGACGGTGGGCGTCGCTCGCTCCCTCCGCGGAGCGGCGCGTGCCCCGACGATCGCGTGCGTTACGAACGGGGCCGGCAACACGCTCGCCTCCCTCGCCGACGTCGCGCTCGACACCCGCGCGGGCGAGGAGACGGGCCCGTCGACGATGACCTTCGCCTGCGCCCTCGCGGTACTCGCCGCGCTCGCACGCACGATCGCAGGCACGAGCGCGGATGAGGCGGCCTCGGCGATCGCGCTCGAAGCCGAGCGGACCGCCGGCACGATCGCCGACCTCGTGGCCGATCCGGTGCTCCCCGATCGCCTCGTCGCCTGGCACGGCGGCCGCGCGACAACCGTGATCCTCGGTCGGGGCGCCGCGCGCGCGGCCGCCGAGATGGGGGCGCTCACGATCAAGGAGGCCGTCGGGATGCCCGTCGAATCCCTGCAGACGGCCCAGTTCCGCCACGGACCGCTCGAGCTCGCCGGTCCGGACCTCGCCGCGATCGTGCTCGCCACCGAGGCCGAGACCGGCGAGCTCGATCGGTCACTCGGCGCGGACCTCGCGAGCCTGGGCGCGGCCGTCCTCCTGGTGACGGCCGGCGGCCCGGCGGCCACCGGCACGATGTCGATCGCGATCGGATCGCTCGATCGCTTGCTGAGCCCCGCTGCGGCCGTGGTGCCCGCCCAGCTCTTGGCATGGCGTCTCTCCGTGGAGCGCGGCCGGGCCCCTGGCTCGTACGTCCACGCCTCGAAGGTGACCACCCGTGAGTGAGCCCGCGCACGTCGCACTGACCTTCGACGCGGAACACCCGGACCGACCTTGGTGTCCGCCCGGCGCCACCGAACGGATCCTCGACGTGCTCGCCGGCGCCGGCATCCCCGCGACCTTCTTCGTCCAGGGTCGTTGGGCCGAGGCGTACCCGGCGACCGCCCGCCGGATCGCCGACGAGGGACACCTCGTCGGCAACCACTCGCACCATCATGCGAGGTCGCCGCTGTTCTCCGATCGCGGGTTGCGTGAGGACGTGGACGCCGCCCGCGACGCCATCGTCCGGGCGACGGGCCGAGACCCCCGGCCATGGTTCCGCTGCCCCTTCGGAGACGGCGCGGACGACCCCCGTGTGCTCGCCCTCATCGCCGCCGCTGGGTACCGCCACGTCGGCTGGCACGTCGAGGTCGAGGATTGGGAACCCGCCCGGACGCCCGAGGCCATCGCCTCCGATGCGGTCGGGGGCATCCGGCAGTACGGCGACGGTGCCGTGCTGTTGCTCCACACCTGGCCCGGCGGAACCGTTGAGGCGTTGCCGCTGATGCTGAGAGACCTGCACGAGGGGATCCGATTCGTCACGGTCGATGCTTTGAAGGACGTGCCGTGAAGCGGGCGGCGGTCCTCGCGGTCGACGGCGGCGGCAGCAAGGTCGACGCCGTGCTGATCCGCCGCGACGGAACGATCCTCGGCGCGGCCCGGATCGCGACCGGCGCCGGCTCGGACGGCGTCCCCGGCGAGGACGAGCACATGCGCCCCATCGTTGAGGCGACGCGCGCGGCCGCGAGGGCCGCGGGCCGCGACCCCGCGGCCGCGCCCCTCGCCGACCTCGGCGTCTTCTGCCTCTCGGGGGCAGACCTTCCGGTCGACGATCGCAGGATCGTGCGATGGCTGCGCCGACACGAGATCGCGATCGAGGACGTTGTCCGCAACGACAGCTTCGCCGTCCTGCGGGCCGGGACGGAGCGATCGTGGGGGATCGGAGTCGTCTGCGGCTTCGGAACCAACTGCTCGGGCGTGGCCCCCGACGGTCGCGTGACGCGGTTCCCCGCGATCGGCCCGGTGAGCGGGGACTTCGGCGGCGGGATCGAGCTCGGCACCCTTTCGCTGTGGCACGCGATCCGGGCCGAGGACGGCCGGGGCGAGCGGACGATCCTCCGAACCCTCGTGCCGACGCATTTCGGCGTGCGTCGTCCGAGCCAGGTCATGGAGGCGCTCTACCGAGGAACGCTCCGGGAGCATCGGCTCACCGAGCTGACGCCCGTCCTGTTCCGGGCCGCCCGCCGGAACGACCGCATCGCGCGCGACGTCGTGTGGCGCCAGGCCGACGAGATCGTCGCGATGGCGACCGTGGCGATCCGGCGACTGCGGATGCAGAAGCTCGATGTCGATGTCGTCCTGGGTGGCGGGGTCTTCCAGAGCGGCTGGCAACCCTTCCTGGAGCGGATCGAGTCGGGGATCCGAGCATTCGCGCCTGACGCGCGCGTGCTCGTCTTGGACGCGCCGCCCGTGGTCGGGGCAGCGTTGATCGGCCTCGATCACATCGATGCACGGGAGGCGGCGTATCGCAGGGTGCGTGCGAACTTGACGCACGAACGGTTGGCGGCGAAGACTGCCGCTCGGCGCAGACCGCGTCCCCGACGGGATGCGCCGCGAGCACGTCGACGGGAGGAGTCCTGATGTCGAGGATCGTCTTGGATCGGATCACCAAGCTCTTCGGCGACGACGTGGTCGCCGTCGACGATGTCTCGCTCGAGATCGCGGACGGCGAATTCATGGTCCTCGTGGGTCCTTCCGGATGCGGGAAATCCACGATCCTGCGGATGATCGCTGGATTGGAGGAGGTCACCGCCGGCGAGATCACGATCGGCGACCGCCAGGTGACCGATCTGGAGCCGAAGGCGCGAGACATCGCGATGGTGTTCCAGAGCTACGCCCTCTACCCGCACATGACGGTCGAACAGAACCTCGCATTCGGGCTGAAGCTCAGGAAGACCCCGAAGGCGGAGCTGAAACAACGCGTGTTCGATGCCGCGAAGATCCTCGGGCTCCTTCCGCTGCTGGAGCGGCGGCCGGCGGAGCTCTCGGGCGGCCAACGCCAACGGGTCGCGATGGGCCGCGCGATGGTGCGCGAGCCACAAGCGTTCCTGATGGACGAGCCGCTGTCCAACCTCGACGCGAAGCTCCGCGTGCAGATGCGGGGTCAGCTCATGCTGCTGCACGAACGTCTCAAGACCACGACCGTGTACGTGACGCACGACCAGGTCGAAGCGATGACCCTCGGCGAGCGCGTGGCCGTGCTCCGTGACGGGGTGCTGCAGCAGGTCGACACACCACAGCAGCTCTACCGCCGTCCCGCCAACCTGTTCGTCGCGGCGTTCATCGGCTCGCCACCGATGAACCTCGTCGAGGCGAACGTACGGTCGGGACGGCTGCTCTTCGGCGGATGGGATCTCCCGAGCGGCGAGGGCGTCGACCTCTCGGCGTACGAGGGCAAGAGCGTGATCCTCGGCGTGCGTCCCTCGGACATGGAAGACGCGAGGGTCTGGCGCGACGAGTCGCTCCCCACGATCGAGGTCATCGCCGAGGTGACCGAGGAGCTCGGATCGGAGGTGAACGTCCTGTTCGAAGTGGGCGAGCCACCGGTGACGGCCGAGGAGATCAGGGCGGCCACCATCGAAGACGGCGACGACGAGCTGCTCCTCGCGGCGGAGGAGGCCAAGTGCATCTTCTGCGCGAGCGTCGACGCACGCACCACGGTGAAGCCCGGCGGGTCGATCACCCTGTCCCTGGACCCCTCGCGGTTCCATTACTTCGATCCCTCGACCGGCCGCGCGGTCGAGGCGACCCGGGCGGAAGCTTCGGTCTGAGGGAGCGCGTCAGACGCCGAGCGCCGGGTCGCCGGTCCCGACGTCCAGTGGAAGCCAGCACTCCACGGTCGTCCCTCCGCCGGGCGAGCTGAGGATCCGGGCCCAACCGCCCGCGAGCTCCGCCCGCTCGACGATCGTGGACAGACCCAAGTGTCCCGGCGCCGGAGCGGCGTCCAGATCCGGTACGAACCCACGTCCGTCGTCGCGTATCCGCAAGGTCACCCCATCCCCCGCAGAAACGGCTTCGATCCGGACGCGCGACGCCTTCGCATGCTTCGCCGCGTTGGCCACCGCTTCCTGCGCGATCCGGTACAACAGGGCCCGCATGTCCGGATCCGGTTCCTTCGTCATCGCGTCGACGACCTCGACGATCCAGTCGCTGGCTTTCGCCCTCCGCTCGAGGTACACGCGGAGGGCGGGAACGAGGCCATCCCGATCGAGGGCTGCGGGACGGAGCTCGAAGAGCATCGAGCGGAGCCGCTCGATGGCTGCATGCACCTCTGTCTCGATCCCCGCGATCGCCTCCGGCGTGACCGAGCCCGGGAACTCGGCGAGCGTCTGCAGGCGCATGTCGATCGCGCTCATCACCTGGATCGGATCGTCGTGGATGTCCGCCGCGATCCGCTGGCGCTCCGACTCCTGGGCGTTCTGCAGGCGGCGGGCCAGCTCGCGTCGTTGCTGCAGGGTCCGGCGGAGCACGTCGAGGCTCCATCGAAGCTTCTCCTCGGCCTCCTTGCGTTCCGTGATGTCCAGCATCACCCCGCGCCAATACAGGAGCGTGCCGTCGAGCCCACGGACGGGCGCCGCTTCGTCGCGGATCCAGACCGTCCGCCCGTCTTTCGTGATGATCCGATACTCATCGACGTACCGCTCCGCATTGCGGTTGGATTCCTCGTTCGCGAGCGAGACCCGGTCGCGGTCCTCGGGATGGATCGAGGCCCTCCACAGCTCCGGGTCCGCCATCCATTCCTCCACGGAGTACCCGAGCAACGACTCGATCTGTGGGCTGGTGTAGAGGTTCGTCGACAGCTCGTCGGGTCGATCGATGTAGAGGATCGCCGGGACACCCTCCACGAGCATCCGATAGGCGTCCGGGTGCAGCTCGTCGAACCGCCAAGCCACGTCCTCGCTCATACCCTGGTGATCACCCCCGCCAGCAACGCGATCCGTGGAACGATGCTCTCCAGGTCGAGCCACTCGTCGCGGCTGTGCGCGCCCCCGCCGACCGGTCCGAGGCCGTCGAGGGTCGGACAGCCGGCCGCGCTGGTCGTGTTGCCGTCGGACGCTCCACCGGTCGCCGCATCGGAGAGCGCGAACCCGAGCTCTTCGGCAACGGGAACGGCCACATCCACCAATCGCTGGGACGCGCGGCTCTTCTCCATCGGCCGATGCCCGGCGTCTGATCTGACCGAGATCGTCACACCATCGCTGACGGGTTCGGCACAGATCGCTTCGATCGCTCGCTTCGCCTCCTCGAGCGTCGCGAGCTCCGGCGAACGGAGATCCACCTCCAGGACGGCCTCCTCGGCCACGACGTTCGACCTGGTCCCACCACGGAGGACCCCGACGTTGCACGTAACTCCGGGCCACCTCCCATGGATGTCGGCGATCTCGATCGCCTTGTGCGCCGCCTCGATCACCGCACTGCGACCTTCGCCTGGCTCGACCCCCGCATGCGCGGCGCGGCCGTGGATCCTGATCACGTAGTCGGTGGTTCCGTTCCGCGAGGAGACGACGTCGCCGTTGGCACGACCGGATTCCAAGATGAGCGCCGCGTCGTGGTCCGCGGCGAGTCGCCCGATCGTCGCGGTCGAAGACGGCGAGCCGATCTCCTCGTCGGGGTTGCACACGTAGGTGATGCGCTCGAAGTCGTCGACGTGCGCGGCGCGGAGCACGTCCACAGCGAAGAACCCCGCCAGGAGCCCTCCCTTCATATCGCTCACCCCGGGTCCATAGGCGCGCTCGCCGTGGACCGAGAACGGTCGCTCGGCTGCCGTCCCGTCGTCGAACACGGTGTCCATGTGGCCGACCATCAGCACCCTGGCTCCGCCAGCACCACGGATCGTTCCGACGAGCTGGTCACCGAGCTCCGGTTCGCTCCCCTCGGGGGGCTGACCGATGCGTTCGACGTCCCAGCCTCCCTCGCGGAAGCGGGCCTCGCAGAGGTCGGCGATCCTGTTGACGCCGGTTCGGCTGAACGTTCCGGAATCGATGTTGACCATCGTTCGTAGCGCGGCGAGGTATCGGTCCCGTTGGGCGGCCGCGAGGTCACGGATCGCGAGCACGTCCATGAGCCGGACGCTAGCATGCCGCTCGTGGCCGGGGGCGAGCTGAACCGCTGGTGGCGCATCGGCCTCCCGATCGTCACGCCGGTCGTCCGACTGGTGTTCCGGACGCGCGTCGAGGGCCTCGAGCATCTGCCGTCGAGTGGAGCGACCATCGTCGCGTTCAACCACATCAGCGCGCTCGACGGGCCCGTGCTCGCGATCGAGATCGGCCGTCGGATCAAACGGGAGAGCCGCTTCCTGGTTGCAGCGGAGTTCTTCCGTCGAGGGTTCTCCGGCTGGATCCTGCGTCGGTTCGATCAGATCCCGATCCGTCGGGGCGAAGGTGACGACTCCGCGCTCGAAGCGGCCCTCGACGCGGTGCGGGAGGGCGTCTTGCTCGCCCTAGCGCCCGAGGGAACGGTCAACGCCGACCCCGACACGCTGATGCGGATCCGGAGCGGCGTCTCACGCATCGCGCTCCCGAGTGGAGCTCCGGTGGTCCCGGTCGGGATCTGGGGCACGCACCGCCGTTGGCCAAGGTCCGGGTTGTCCTGGGCGCGGCCGTGGCGACCACACCTGGCGATCGTCTTCGGCGAGCCGCTGCTTCCCTCAGGCGACGGGGACGAGGATGCCGACGTCGAGGCGTTCGGCGCACGACTCCGGAGGCATCTCGTGCGGCAGGTCGAGCGAGCACGCTCGCTCAGTGGGGAACCACCCTGATCGATCGCGATGGCCGGGTTCCCGTGCATAGGCGGTGTGCCCGACCAGCCGGGAAGGTGAACGCGACGGGAGGGCCGGCACCGAGGTGCCGGCCCTCCCGCAAGGCCAGGTCGACGGCGGGGGTGCGAGGGTTGGAGACCAAACTCCCGCCGCGGGGGGATGGGGTCGCTTGAGTCGTCCCGGCCTGCGTCCTTCCTCTCCGAGAGCGCTGCCCGCGCCGATCGTCCGAAGACGATCAGAGGCTTTCGACCTTCCTATCGATGAGGAGGCGCGATATGTACGCCTCGATCGTGAAAGACCGGGTCGTCAATGAGGCTCAGTGCCCATGCGAACTGGGCGGAGGCGACCCCTCGGGACCGTTGTTCCCCGAGCCTTGGTCGTTGTGAGGCCCGTCGTTCCCGGTGCCCTGGTCCCGATCGTGAGGATCGTCGCCCGGCTTCGTCGTGCCACCGCCACCGCTGCCACCGTCGACTCCGCGCGTGGTCGTTCTGGTTCCGCCGGGCGAGGACGAGCCGCCGCCGGAGGGGCCCCCCGAGGAGGGCGACCCCGCTTGTGTGTTCGGAGCGTGCACGCTTCGTCGGTCGTTCGATCCGGCTCCGGCGGAAGACGGAGAGCCGAGGATCGGGCCGGATACCGCGGGCGATACGGTCGGCGATCCGCCGTGCGACCCCCGCGATGCGGCCGCATACGCGATCCCGGCGAGCGCGAGCGCGGCTGCGATGGCGATCGAGAGCGTCCTGCGCGCCCGCGGCCGGCGCAGCGGGATGACGGGAGCCGGTGCGTCGATCTTGACAAGGAGCGCCGCCCATCCCGGCTGAGCAGCCGGCACCGCGACGGCCGCCGCGGCGCCCGTCAGACGGTCGTGGACCTCGAGGATGGGCGCGGCGGCCGACCCGTGCACCGCGAGCAATCGTTCTCGGGAGAGCTCCTCCCGGGCCCAGGCTCCGAGATCGCGATCCAGCTCCGTGCTCACGTCCGCTCCTCCAGCACGTCGGCGAGGGCCTTGAGCGCCCGCCACTGCTTCGCGTTGATCGCCCCGGGCGTCGTCCCCATTGCCGCAGCGACCTCCTCGTTGGTCATGCCCACGAGGTACTTCAACTCGATCACCTGGCGTTGCTCGGTTGGAAGGTGCTCGATCGCACCGCGCAACGTCAGGATCTCGGCGGTCATCGGCTCGACCCCCCGGTCGGGAAGGACCTCGCGTGGCTCGTCGCGCCCCCGCTTCCGGATCGAGTCGATCGCCACGTGCCGAGCGATCCCGTAGAGCCACGCGGCGAACGGAACGCCGGTGTCTCGATAGGACCCGAGCCCTCGCCAGGCTCGGAGGAACACCTCGGAAACCGCATCCTCGTCCTCGGCGCCCAGCCGGAACCGGACCAGCCTGGACACGGCCGGCAGGTGGGTGCGATAGAGCTCGCCGAAGGCATCACGATCACCGTCCTGAGCTCGCCGGACGAGGGCACGCTCGTCCTCCCGCCCGTCGGGCTCGTATCCACCCTTCCCATCGTTCGAAGGGGGCGAGATGTTCGCGGGGGTACTGCCGCGGAACTGCGAGACCTCCATCCCGTCTGAGTCATCGGCAGTCACGGGCAGGCGGCTGAACAGCGAAGGGGCCGCCCCGAGGGGGCGGCCCCTTCGAGCCTGCTGGGGTCCAGCTCGGCGGCTCAGCCGCCGAGCGCGACCGCGTTGATCAAGTTGGAATCGCGGAGCTTCCGCAGCGCCTCCCGCTCGATCAGCCGGACCCGCTCCCCGGACAGACCCAGCACCTTTCCGGTCTCCCGGAGGCTCAGCGGCTGCCCGTTCTCCAGGCCGTAGCGCAGCGCCACCACGTGGCGTTCGCGCTCATCGAGCACCTTGTCCACGGCCCCGCCGATCTCCTCGCGGAGCAGCTGATCCTCGACCTCGTTGAACGCCGCGTCCGAGTCGACCTCCTCGATGAGATCGCCGAGCTCGGTGTCCTCTCCGACCGGGGATTGCAGCGACAGGGGCTCACGGCGACCCATCTCGGTCAGGTCGTCGATCTCATCCACGGTGGTGTCGAGCGCCTTGGCCAGCTCCTCGCGGGTGGGCTCGCGCCCCATCGACTGCGCGAACTGGAACCTGGTCCGATTGAGCTTGCGCAGCCGGTCGTGGATGTGTACCGGAAGGCGGATCGAACGAGAGCGATCGGCGATCGCCCGCGTGATCCCCTGGCGGATCCACCACGTGGCATACGTGGAGAACTTGAAACCGCGGCGCCAGTCGAACAGCTCGACCGCGCGCATCAGCCCGATGTTGCCTTCCTGGATGAGATCCAGCAGGGGAAGTCCCTGACCCTGATACTTCCGGGCCACGGAGACCACCAGCCGGAGGTTGGCCATGATGAAGCGCTGGCGCGCCGCCTCCGCCTTTCGGACGTCGGCGCGGGCCTTGGCGATACTCTTCTCGGAACGGAGGCGGCCGGCCCGGAGGCGATC
Source organism: Actinomycetota bacterium (assembly GCA_036257875.1). GTDB lineage: Bacteria > Actinomycetota > UBA4738 > UBA4738 > HRBIN12 > AC-51. Next base: position 10,607 of record DATAEV010000006.1, read on the forward strand.
CTCGGCCTCCTTGCCGCCCTCGATGGTCATGGCAAGCTCCACCTCTTCCTCCTTGGTGAGCAGCGGCTCGCGGGCCGCAGCCTCCAGGTAGAGGCGGAGATCGTCAGCGTCGTCGGTCCCTAGGGGACGCGCCGGCTCGGGCACTTCGTATCACACTCCTCCTCGGGACCCGTTGCACCGCACGGCGCGGCAGGCCAGGTCATCGAGAAAATCGGGTCATCCCTCGCGAGCGGCTTGGTGGTGGGCAGGCGCACGTTGGGCAAACGCCTTGGCCGCTCGTTTTCCATGGTAGGTCGTGGTCCTACTTCTGTAAAGCTCAGCCCGTGTGTACGGGTGTGGAGGTCGTGTGAAAGCCCTGGTCGGACCCTGCATGCGGCCCTTCTGGACCACCAACCCTCCCTAGCTCTACGCCACCGACCGTTTCAACGTTCGAAGGACCCCGTTCTATGCCCGCCGGCGGCGTCGACCGCCTCGGTAGGCTCCCGACGTGGTTCTCGAACTTCCCCCGATGCAGACCATCGACCTGGACGGGCCGGTCGTCTATCGGTCGTGGGCCGGGCCCTCCGACACGACGTTCGTCCTCGTCCACGGGCTCGGAGGATCACACCTCAACTGGCTCCAGGTCGCGGGGGGGCTTTCGGGACTGGGCCGGGTCGTCGCGCTCGATCTCCCCGGGTTCGGCCGGTCACCCGCAGCCGGACGTGGGACCAGGGTGATGGATCTGCGGCGCTCGCTCGCCCGGTTCATCGACGAGGCAGCGAGCGGTCGCGTCATCGTGGTGGGGAACTCGATGGGCGGGCTGATCGCCTCGGTCGAAGCGGCGGTCGAACCCGATCGCGTGACCGGCTTGGTGCTCACCGCCTCCGTGTTCCCATGGACCCGCGGGAACCTCCCTCACCCCGCCGTCCTCGCCGCGTTCTCCCTGTACGGCCTCGACGGCGTGGGTGAGCGCCTGGTGCGAGCCCGCCGCCGGTCGATGAGCCCGGAGGCGTTCGTCCGATTCGGCCTTCGCCTGCTCACCCCCGACCCCGGCGTGATCCCCGAAGAGGTGATCCGGCTGCAGGTCGAGCTCGTGCGCGACACGCGGGACGATCCCGAACAACCGAAGAACTTCATCGAGGCGGCACGGTCGATCGCGACGTACATCCGAACGCCCTCCCTGGGGATCAGGACGACGGATGGGATCCGGTGCCCGGTCCTCGTGATCCATGGTCGCCGCGATCGGTTCGTCCCCTCGGGGTTCGCCCAGGCAGCGCTGGCGGCGAACCCCGGATGGCGAGGACGGATCCTGCCCGGCGTCGGGCACGTGCCTCAGATGGAAGCTCCCGGTCGCTGGTTGGGTGAGGTCGCGGACTGGTACGCCGCGACCCTGCGTTAGCGAGCCCTCGCGGCCTTCTTCGAGGCCGCCGCGGCCAGTTCGTCGATGCCGCGTTCGATGCCGCGCGCCAGGACATCGATGTCCTTCAGCGTGTCCCAGTCCGCCGTCAGCCCGAACGCCATCGTCCCACCGAGCGACGTGCAGCCGATCGACAGCCCCCCGTGCTCGCCGAGCGGCATCGCGGGGTGGTTCGCGACGAGCCTGGCGCCCCCCAGGTACAGCGGCATCTGGGGAGCAGGGATGTTCGAGACCACGAGGTTGAACCAGCGGCCGCGCGAAACGACGCGAGCGGCCATGGCGTGCAGCGCCGGCGGGGCGAAGGCCCCGAGGCCGATGATGGCATCGGCCGATACCGCCATCGACGACGACTTGAGATCCTCGGTCGCCCGCCGTACCTTCGCCAGTCGCGATCGAGGACTCATGGCCCCGATCGGGATCTCCACGAACGCTGGAGCGACGCGGTTCCCCACGTCTCCGGCCTCCGCCTTCGACCGAACGGAGACGGGAACCAGCACGCGGAGGCTCCGGCCCTTCGTGGACTCGCCGCGCGAGGCGAGGAGCTCGTGCAGGCCGATCGCGACGGCCGTCAGGACGACGTCGTTGATCGTCCCCCCGAGCACACGCTTGATCATCCGCAGCCGGTCGAACGGGACGTCGGCGGTGGCGAAGCGTCGCGCGGGTCCGGTCGGACCGTCGAAGGGACCCCGGGGAGGAGCCCCCATGCCCGCCAGGGCCATCGCGCCGGAGATCGTCCGAACGACGGTCTCGATCGCTCGCTGGGGGGCGCGCGCCGCGCGGGCGAACACTTCGGCCGGATGGGAGGTCATGTCCTCGAAGGCCGCATGGACCAGATCATCGCGAGGCGGGATCGGCTCGGGTCGCCACGGCGCGGCCGGCGTCGCTCCGAGCGGCGCGTCCGGTTCGAGATCGAACAAGGCTGATCCGATCAACATGCTGCCGATCCCGTCCGCGAGCGCGTGGTGAAGCTTCAGGAGCACGGCCGTCCGTCCGGCATCGACCCCTTCGAAGACGTAGAGCTCCCAGAGGGGCTTCGATCGATCGAGCGGTCGCGAGAGGACGCGGCCGACCGATCGCTCCAACTGGAGCCGACCGCCGGGGGACGGAACGGCCGAGCGGCGGAGGTGGAAGTCGAGATCGAACCGGTCATCGTCCACCCACACCGGTCGGCCGATGTTGCCCGGCACCGGCAGGACACGTTGTCGCAGTCGGGGGGCGAGATGGATCCGGGCCTCGACGACCCGCTGCACGTCGTCGTACGTGAGCGGGCCGTCTTCGCGCGGCGCGAAGATCGACATGCCGGCGACGTGCATGTGCAGAGCCGGGGTCTCGAGATAGAGGAAGCTCGCATCCAAACTGGAGAGGCGTTCCGCTGGCATCGACCCATGCTAGGGTCCGCGCCGATGAGGCGACGACCCGTGCTGCACGGCATGCTGGCCGTGACGGCGCTCATCTGGTTCTCCTCAGGTTCGGTCGCGACCGCACAGCAGGATCAAGGGGGCTCGGCGGCTCCGCGACTCCCGCCCGGTGTGGGACCCGGACGGGAACCGGTGCCGACCGGGTACGCGGGAACGATCCGGGTGCCGCAGGACTTCGACACGATCCAGGCCGCCGTCGATCACGCGAGACCGGGCGGGATGGTCCTGGTCGCCCCCGGGGTCTATCGGGAGTCGGTGACGGTCACGACGCCGTACCTCACGATCCGGGGGATCGATCGCAGCCGGACGATCATCGACGGCGGATCCGAGCGCGCGGACGGGGTGCAGGTCTTCGCGGCCGACGGCGTCGCGATCGAGAACCTGACATCTCGGAACAACCTCCATGACGGCTTCTCCTGGCACGGCGTGCACGGCTACTGGGGTCGATACCTGACCGCGTACGACAACGGGGGATCGGGCATCGCTGTCTATGGCTCCGACGACGGCCAGTTGGACCATTCCCTCGCGAGCGGCTCGCCCCGTTCGGGATTCTCGGTGCAGGGTTGCTCTCCGTGCCGCGCGGTCATCACGGACGTCGTCGGCACGGATAACGCCACGGGGTTCAGCGGGACCAACGCCCAAGACGTGGCGATCGTGAACAGCGAGTGGACGAACAACATGTCCGGGATCGTGCCGAACACCCAGGACGCCGAGGTCGGCGCTCCCCAACGCGACCTGCTGATCGCCGGTAACTACGTCCACGACAACGACAACGTCGCCGCACCGGCGCTCGCGCTCACCTATCCCTCGTTCGGGATGGGCATCGTCGTGGCCGGCGGCCTGGACAACCTGGTGACGGGGAACCTGATCGAGGATCAACGGACCTACGGGATCATCGTCGTCCCGATCCTCGACCGGAACCTCTGGCCGACCTCGGGCAACGAGGTCCGCGACAACATCGTTCGCCGGAGCGGGCTCGCCGATCTTTCCTTGGCGGCGCCCTCCTCAGGTGGAGATTGCTTCGCGGGCAACGGATCATCGACGAGCGAGCCTCCGGCGATCGAGCTCTTGTACCCCTGTGCCGGTTGGCGCCCGATCCCCGCCGGGGGTGGCTCGCCCGCCGTCACGATGGAGGCGCTGACGCGTTCCCTCGATGCGGCGGACGGCGGCTTCGCGCACGGCGACTGGCGGACGCAGGGGGCGCCGCCGACGCAGCCCGGCATGCCGGGCGATGCGGCGGCGGCGCCCCCCACTCTCGCGATCCCCGGCGAGTCCGTGCCGCAGCCCTACCGGATCCGCCCCGTCGATGAGATCTCCTCATCGACGGGGCCGACGGTCTCGGAGCAGCTCAGCGTGATGGGTCTGTCGCTCGCGAGCTCGTGGTGGGGCCTGCTGATCGGCCTCTACGGCTACGTCTTGCCGTTCGTCCTCTATGCGACCTGGGTCGCGGTCGCGCTCTGGGACCTGATCCGTCAGGAGTCCGAACCGATCCCGTATCGGACGCGCTGGATGCTTGTCGTGCTGGTGGTGCCGTTCATCGGCCCGCTGCTGTACTTCGCGTTCGGGCGCTCGCCGATCCCGCGACAGCTCCGGCTGATCCTCACGGTGGGCGGCATCGCGGTCTACGCCCTGTTCGTGCTCCTGGGCGTCGCGTTCGGCGCCTGAGCGGTCCGCCGGATCGCAGGCCGATACACTCGCTCCGGTGATCGCGTGCGGGCGCTGCGGCGCATCCAATCCCGACGATGCGCGATTCTGCGTTTCCTGCGGGTCGCGCCTCGGCCTCGTGTGCTCGTCCTGCGGCGCGGAGCTCAGCGGGCCGGTGCGTTTCTGCCCCTCGTGCGGCGCGAACGTGACCCAGGTCTCGGCGGACGAGCAACGCAAGGTGGTCTCGGTCCTCTTCGCCGATCTCGTCGGCCACACCAGCAGATCCGACGGCGCTGACCCCGAAGACGTCCGTGACGTGCTCCGGGAGTACTACCGCGCGGTCAGGGCCACGATCGAACGGTTCGGGGGGGTGGTCGAGAAGTTCATCGGCGACGCGGTGATGGCGGTCTTCGGGACGCCCGTCGCGCGCGGCGACGACGCCGAACGGGCGGTCCGCGCGGCCCTGGCGATCCCGAAGATCATCGAGCAGCTGAACGAAGCCTCCTCGTACCCGGATCTGGAGATCCACATGGCGGTCAACACCGGCGAGGCGGTCGTCACGATCGAACCCGGTTCCCCCGATGGGGAGCTCCTCGTCGCCGGTGACGTGGTGAACACCGCTTCGCGGCTCCAAAGCGCCGCGTCTCCGGGACAGGTCTTGATCGGCGAGGAGACCTTCCGGGCCACGCGACGGGTGATCCGCAGCGAGCCGGTCGCGCCGGTCTCCGCGAAGGGGAAGCGAGAGCCGATCCCGGCGTGGTTGGCGATCGAGGCGCT
>DATAEV010000017.1:0-10076 GCA_036257875.1 Actinomycetota bacterium
TCGCGAAGAAGCTCTACATCTCGGAGAACACGGTCAAGAACCACATCCGCAACATCCTCGAGAAGCTGCATCTGCATTCGCGCATGGAAGCGGTGGTCTATGCCGTGCGCGAGAAGATGATCGAGATCACCTGACACCGCCTCGCGTCAGGCTTTGTAGCCGACCCCCACCCGCTCCGGATGGATCGCCGCGTCCAGGAAGGACGCGGCGAAGACGCGACGAGACAGCCGACCACGATGACGATCGCACGCTCGTCCGCTCCTTGCGCCCGGAGGATGAGCAAGGCCAGGATCGCAAGGAGGAGTCCGTTCCCGGCGCGCGCGGCGATGCCATCGTGACCTGCTCTGCTCGTTCGTCGTGGGTGCGCGCGAGCCGCAGGAGCATCCACTCGATCCCCAGCCCGCAGGACCCGAGCAGCAGGGCGATCGTGGCAAGGAGCTCGAGGCCGGCGATCAACACGGCCGTTCCCAGGGCCGCGCCAGCCATGCTGACCGCGCACGTGGCTCGCTTACCGATCCTGAGCAGGAGCGTCGGTTTGCCGAAGCGAGCGTCGCCGAGACGATCCCGGAGATCCTTCAGGATGATCCTCGCGAAGAACAGGACGAAGAGACCACCGACGAGCGGAGCGTCGGATCTCCCCACCGGCCCGGCGGTCCACCGCGGCCGACCGTAGCGCCGACCCCCGGTCCGCACAAACGTCCCGTGTCCCTCCGCTAGGCTGCCGCCATGACGGCGCCGAACGAGCGGAACGTCGCGCAGCTCCTGGTCGCGTGTCTCGAGAACGAAGGTGTCGAGTACGTCTTCGGTCTTCCGGGCGAGGAGAACCTCCAGGTGATCGATGCGATCACCTCTTCGTCCATCAGGTTCATCACCACCCGTGATGAGCGTGGGGCGGCGTTCATGGCGGACACCTACGGCGCATTGACCGGTAAAGCCGGCGTCTGCCTTTCGACCCTCGGACCCGGTGCGATCAACCTCTTGCTGGGCGTTGCCAACGCCCAGCTCGACTCGCACCCCCTGGTCGCCCTGACGGCGCAAGCCGGGCTCGACCGGCTGTACAAAGAGTCCCATCAGGTGGTGGACCTGGTGTCCCTGTTCCGACCGGTGACGAAATGGGGTGACCTGGTGACGCTCCCCGCGAGCGCGCCGGAGCTGATCCGCAAGGCGTTCAAACAGGCGCAGACCGAGCGCCCCGGCGCGACGTTCGTGATCCTCCCCGAGGATGTGGCGGAGCGCCCCGCCGAGGGGGAGCCGCTGCCGGTGAACGTCCCGCGCGATCCGTCGCCCTCGGTCGACCAGGTGCACCGGGCGGCCAACGTCCTCGCGCGCGCGAAGGATCCGGTCGTGCTCGCGGGCGCGGGGGTGGCGCGCGACCAGGCGATGGCGTCGCTGCTGCGATTCAGCGAGCGCCTCCAGGTGCCCGTCGCCACGACCTTCCTCGGCAAGGGTGTGTTCCCGGACGACCACCCGAACGCGCTCGGAACGATCGGGTTCATGGTGAAGGACTACGCGAACTTCGGGTTCGATCGGGCCGACGTCGTCGTCGCGGTCGGATACGACCTCGTCGAATACGCGCCCTCGCGGTGGAACCCGGCCCGCGACAAGCAGATCGTGCACGTGCACCGGACGGTGGCCGAGGTGGACGCGAACTACACCCTCGCCGTCGGGCTCCAGGGTTCGATCGGCGAGACCCTCGACGAGATCGCAGCGGAACGCGACCTGCACCCGCCCGGCGGCCGGGTCCCGCCGGTCAAGAAGCTCGTGCAGGAAGAACTCGATCGCGGGGCGGCGGACGCCGCCTTCCCGCTCTCGCCGGCCCGGATCGTCGCCGACATCCGCGAGGCGATGGGGCGCCAGGACATCGTGCTCTGCGACACGGGGGCGGCGAAGATGTGGATGGCGCGGCTCTACCCGACGTACGCGCCGAACACGTGTCTGATCTCGAACGGGCTCGCGACGATGGCGTTCGCGCTTCCCGGCGCCTTCGCGGCCAAGCTGGCGTTCCCCGACCGGAAGGTGCTCGCGGCCGTGGGGGACGGAGCCTTCCTGATGAGCGCCGCGGAGATCGAGACTGCGGTGCGCGAACAGGTTCCCATCGTGATCCTCGTGTGGGTGGACGGGGGGTACGGCCTGATCGGCTGGAAGCAGGACATCCATTTCGGGAGGCGGGCCGCGGTCTCGTTCGACAACCCGGACTTCGTGCGCTACGCGGAGAGCTTCGGCGCTCGGGGCTACGCCATCCGGGCCGCCGGGGAGCTCCTGCCGACGCTCCGGAAAGCGCTGGATGACGATGCCGTCTCCGTGATCGCCTGTCCGGTGGACTACCGGGAGAACGCCCGGCTCGTGGAGCGGCTGGGAGCACTCGAAGAGCCGATCTGACGTTGCTCCGCGGCTCCGCCGGTACCATAGGAAGACGCCCCTCAGAAGACCGAAGGATCCACCGTGCCGGTACTCGACAAGATCGCCAACATCGGCGAAGGCCGAAAACTGAAGAACCTGACCGACCTCGCGAAGCTCGTGAATACCTACGAGCCCGAGGTCGAGGACCTGAGCGACGACGAGCTCAGGGAAAACACGGTCGTCTTCAAGGAACGCGTCGCGAACGGTGAGGCGCTCGACGACCTCTTGCCCGAAGCGTTCGCGGCCGTCCGCGAGGCCGCACGGCGGACGATCCGGCAGCGTCATTTCGACGTGCAGCTGATGGGTGGGGCGGCCCTGCACCAGGGCAACATCGCCGAGATGAAGACCGGCGAGGGCAAGACCCTCGTGTCGACCCTCCCCGGGTACCTGAACGCTCTCGAGGGCAAGGGCGTCCACATCGTGACGGTCAACGACTACCTCGCCAAACGCGACTCCGAGTGGATGGGCGGGATCTACCGCTTCCTCGGGCTCAACGTCGGGCTGATCCAGGCCTCCATGACGCCACAGCAGCGCCGGCCGGCGTACGGGGCCGATATCACCTACGGGACGAACAACGAGTTCGGGTTCGACTATCTGCGCGACAACATGGCGATGCGATTGGATGAGTGCGTCCAGCGCGGGTACCGCTACGCGATCGTCGACGAGGTCGACTCGATCCTGATCGACGAAGCCCGCACACCGCTGATCATCAGCGGGATGGTGGCGGAGTCCGCCAAGTGGTACCAGACCTTCGCCCGGATCGCGCCCCGGCTCTCGATCGACGAGGACTACGAGGTCGAAGAGGCCAAGTACCAGGTGGCCGTCACCGAGCCAGGCGTCGCGAAGGTCGAGGAGCTGCTCAACATCGAGAACCTCTATGACAGCTCCAACACGATGCTCGTGCATCACCTGCACAACGCGCTCCGCGCGAAGGAGCTCTACAAGCGGGACGTTGCCTATGTGGTCCAGAACGGCGAGGTCAAGATCGTCGACGAGTTCACCGGTCGCGTGCTGGAAGGTCGCCGGTACTCGGAGGGGCTCCACCAAGCGATCGAGGCGAAGGAAGGGGTTCGGATCAAGGAGGAGAACCAGACCCTCGCAACCATCACGATCCAGAACTACTTCAAGATGTACGACAAGCTCGCCGGCATGACCGGTACGGCCAAGACCCAGCTCACCGAGTTCGAGGAGACCTACAAGATCGGTGTCGTCGAGATCCCGACCAACGCCCCGAACATCCGGGATGACAAACAGGATCTGATCTACAAGTCCGAGGACGAGAAGTGGGACGCGGTGGCTGACGACATCATCCAGCGGAACGAGCGCGACCAGCCGATCCTGGTGGGCACGGTATCGATCGAGAAGTCCGAGCGGCTCTCCGGCGTGCTGAACCGCCGGGGGATCCAGCACAACGTCTTGAACGCCAAGAACCACGAGAAGGAAGCGGTGATCGTCGCGCAGGCGGGCAGGAAGGGCTCGGTCACCGTCGCCACGAACATGGCCGGCCGCGGTGTCGACATCCTGCTGGGCGGGAACCCGGAGTACCTCGCGCGCCAGGAGATGGCGGCTCGGGAGTGGGACAACGACCGCTACCTCCTGTTCGAGATGGACGAGGAAGAGCGGGCCGCCTACGAGACCGAATACGAACCGATCCTGGCCAAGTTCCGAGCACAGACGGACGCGGAGCATGACGAGGTCGTGGGACTGGGCGGGCTCTACGTCCAGGGGACCGAGCGCCACGAATCCCGCCGGATCGACAACCAGCTGCGCGGCCGGTCGGGCCGCCAAGGCGACCCGGGCGAATCGCTCTTCTACCTGTCGCTCGAGGACGACCTGATGCGGATGTTCGCATCCGACCGCGTCGCGGCGATCATGAACCGGTTCAAGTGGCCGGAGGGCGAGCCGATCGAGGCGAAGATGGTGAGCCGCGCCGTCGAGAACGCTCAGAAGCAGATCGAGGAACTGAACTACGAACGACGCAAGAACGTCCTCAAGTACGACGAGGTGATGAACGGCCAGCGTGCGGTGATCTACGGCGAGCGACGCAAGATCCTCGAAGGCCACGACCTGAAGGAACAGGCGCTCGGCTTCGTCGAGGACGTGATCGCCGATGTCGTCGTCTCCTGGTGCCCGCCCGACACCTACCCGGAGGACTGGGACCGCGAGGCGCTGCTGGTCGCGCTCGGGGAGTACTTCCCCGTCCGGAGCACCGTGACGGACATCGAGGACGCCCGCGACGTGACCGAGCTCCAGGCCCGGTTCGTGCAGGAGGCCGAGGACGCGTACGAGGCCAAGGAGACGGCGATCACACCCGAGATCATGCGGGAGCTCGAGCGGGTGGTGCTGCTCAACATCACGGACACGAAATGGCGCGAGCACCTGTACGAGATGGACTACCTCCAAGAAGGGATCCACCTGCGTTCGTACGCCCAGCGGGACCCCCTCACCGAGTATCAGCGCGAGGCCTTCATGATGTTCGACGATCTCACGGGGTCGATCCAGGAGGACTTCGTGAAGTACATCTACCGGGTCGAGCTGGTGCGACAGGATCAGGCGCCGGCGCCGGCGGCGACCCGTGTCCAGCGCATGCAGGAGAACCGCGACGAGGTCGCCTCCGGCGCCGGCGGCGCGGGAGAGGCTCCCCGGGAGGGTGGACAAGCCGGCAACCCCCAACAGGCGTTCAGCGACAAGGTCCCGCGCAACGCCCCCTGCCCGTGCGGGAGCGGCAAGAAGTACAAGAAGTGCCACGGCGCCGCGGCGTAGCCGCCGTCTAGACTCGCACGATATGAGCGAGCACACCGACCGGTTGCGGGCCATCTCCGAACGTGTCGAGGCGGCAAGGGGGTTCCTTTGACGTCGACGGCAAACGTGCCCAGTTGGTCGAGCTGCAACAGCAGGCTTCCGATCCGTCGCTCTGGGACGATCCCTCCCACGGGCAGCAGGTCACGTCCAAGCTCGCGCGGCTGACCGCTGAGGTCGACCGCTACGATGCCTTGCAACGCAGACTCGGTGACGCCACCGCGATCGACGAGCTCTTGAGCGGATCCGCCGATCCCGACCTCCAGCACGAGCTGGAACAGACCCTCGCCGCGCTCGAGATCGACCTCGAGAAGGTGGAGCTCGCAGCGCTCCTGTCCGGTCCGTACGACGCGCACGATGCGATCGCCACCGTCCAGGCGGGCGCCGGCGGGACGGAGTCGATGGATTGGGCCGACATGCTCCTTCGGATGTACACACGGTGGGCGGAGCAGGAGAGCTTCAAGGTCGAGGTCGACGAGGTGCATTACGGGGACGAGGCCGGGATCAAGTCGGCCACCTTCACCGTGCACGGGCCGAACGCGTACGGGCTGCTCTCGGCCGAGCGCGGAGTCCACCGGCTCGTCCGGATCAGCCCGTTCGATGCACAGAAGCGGCGCCACACGTCCTTCGCGTCGCTCGACGTGATCCCCGCGTTGGACGAGTCGGAGGCCGAGGAGTTCGAGATCGACGAGCAGGACCTTCGCATCGACGTGTATCGCTCCAGCGGCCCGGGCGGACAGGGGGTCAACACGACCGACTCGGCCGTGCGGATCACCCACCTACCGACCGGCATCGTGGTCGCGTGCCAGAACGAACGCTCCCAGCTCCAGAACAAGGCCACGGCGATGGGCATCCTGAAGGCTCGGCTGGCCGACCTCGAGCGCCGCAAGCGTGAGGAGCAGATGAACGAGATCCGAGGCGAACGGAAGGCCGTCGATTTCGGATCCCAGATCCGCTCGTACGTGCTTGCCCCGTATCAGATGGTCAAGGACCACCGCACCAACGTCGAGGTAGGGGATCCCCAGCGGGTGCTTGCAGGGGATCTCGACCGGTTCATCGAAGCCGAGCTCCGGCGGCGTGCCTCAGGGTGACGCGGATAGATCCCGAACCTCCGCAGAAGCGCGACGACCCTCTGATAGGGTGGGTCGACCCCGCACCCTTCCCCAGCTGCGCAACAACATGATCAGCCTCCAGAACGTCACCAAGACGTACAAGAACGGCGTCACTGCCCTCGAAGCGGTCTCGATCGAGATCGAGAAGGGCGAGTTCGTCTTCGTCGTGGGTCCGTCCGGCTCGGGCAAGTCCACGACGCTCCGGCTGCTCCTCCGGGAGGAAGAGCCGTCCACCGGCGAGGTGTTCGTGGCTGGGAAGAACGTCGTGCGGCTGTCGTCCCTCGGAGGGATCCCCAAGCTCCGGCGGAACATCGGCTGCGTCTTCCAGGACTTCAAGCTGCTCCAGGACAAGACGGTCTTCGAGAACGTCTCGTTCGCCTTAGAGGTGATCGGGAAGCCGAAGCACGTGATCGACACCCGGGTGCCGGAGATCTTGGACTACGTGGGCCTCGGGGAGAAGCTCAACAACTATCCGGATGAGCTCTCGGGTGGCGAGCAGCAGCGCGTCTCCATCGCGCGCGCCTGCGTCAACCGCCCGCTGGTGCTCTTGGCCGACGAGCCGACAGGCAACCTCGATCCGAACACGAGCGTCGACATCATGCGGCTCCTGGACAAGGTCAACAAGATCGGGACGACCGTGGTCATGGCCACCCATGATCAGGCGATCGTGGACGCCATGCGCAAGCGCGTGATCGAGCTCGACAAGGGCAAGGTCGTCCGGGATCAGTCACGAGGGGTGTACTCCTAGGACTGTGCGACGGATCGAGTTCTACTTCCGCGAGACCGCGGCCGGGATCCGCCGGAACGGGATCATGGCGTTCGCGGCCATGTCGACCGCGTTCATCGCCCTGTTCCTGTTCGGGCTGGCGCTCATCATCGCGCGCGAGATCAACCTGGTGATCGAGGCCGTGACCGGGAACGTCCAGGTCGCCGTCTACCTGAGTGACCCCGTGAAAACCGACACGGTGACGCGCATCCAGTCCGAGCTGCAGCAGCTCCCCGCGGTCGCGTCGGTGGAATACGAGAACAAGGACGAGGCGTGTGCGCGAGCGAAACAGCTCTTCGAGAGCAACCCGGCGATCACGGAGAACGTCCCGTGCGATGTCTATCCTGCCTCGTTCCGAGTGACGCTGGCCGACACCGCGCAGTACGCCCAGATCACCGCGGCGCTGTCGTGTGAGCCCGATCCATCGACGCACGACATCACGTGTACGGAGCCCGGTGTGCTCAAGGTCCTGGACTTCCGCGACATCCTGGATCGGCTCTCGGCGATCACCCGTGTGCTCCGCAACGGTGTCCTGTTCATCGCCGTGATCATGCTGGTCAGCGCGACCGTCCTGGTTGCCAACACGCTCCGAATGGGGATGTTCGCGCGCCGCAAGGAGATCGGGATCATGCGGCTCGTCGGCGCCACGAACTGGCGGATCCGTGTGCCGTTCCTGATCGAAGGGTTGGTGGAGGCGCTCGTCGGCGCCGCCCTCGCGATCATCACGTTGTTCCTCGTCAAGGTGTTCGTCGTCGACCAGCTGCGAGGCAGGATCGTGTGGCTCCCCCTGATCCGCAACGGCGACGTGCTGGCGATCACGCCGTGGATCCTGATCGCCGCCGCCGGCGTCGCGATCGTCGCGGGCACGATCGGCATCCGCCGCTTCCTCGACGTGTAGCCTCCCGGCCATGGGCCGGCAGGACGAGGGCGAGAAGATCGTCGCCAGCAACCGGCGCGCGCGACACGACTACGAGCTGCTTGAGCACTTCGAGTGTGGCATCCAGCTCACAGGTGACGAGGTGAAGTCGCTCCGGGAGGGGCGGGCGTCGCTGGTCGATTGCTACGGCCGCGTGCGAGGGAGCGAGGTGTGGCTCGAGGGCTTGCACATCCCCGCGTACGAGCAGGGAGACAAGCGCGCGCATCTGCCGCTCCGCCCCCGCAAGCTCCTCCTGCACCGGCGGGAGATCGATCAGATCGCGCGCGAGGTCAACGAGAAGGGCCTGTCCCTCGTCCCGCTCCGCATCTACTTCACGCACGGGATCGCGAAGGTCGAGGTCGCGCTGGCTCGCGGGAAGCGGAAGTACGAGAAGCGCCAGTCGATCGCGAAGCGCGAGGCGCAGCGCGAGATGGAGCGGGCGGCCGGCCGGCGGCGCTAGCCGTCAGCTGAAGACGCCGGCGAGCCAGTCGACGAGCGGTGTGACCTTCCGGAACTGCGCCGCGCAGAACGAGGGAAACGTGGAGGTCATCGCCTCCGGCGGCAAGGGCAGATCGCGACCCGCGTAGACACCGTCGCGGCGGAGCAGCGCGGCCCGGGGATGATCCGGTGGGTAGCCGCTGGGCACACGCTTGTAACGCTCACCGCCGATGTCGTATCCGGCTCGCTCCAGCTTGGTCACGACGCGGGCCAGGTCCGTCCCCGTGCCGGCGTCGTCCACCGCCTCCCGGTATCGCTGGAGGTCCGGCTTGTCCAGCGCGTGCATCCCCCCTCCCAAGACGAGGGTTCGGGGGGTCAGCCGGAACCAGTAGCCGTTCGGACCCTTCTTCTCCCCGCCGCGCCAGAACCACAGGTCGAGGTGGTCCTTGTAGGGGCGCTTGTCCTTGGCGAAGCGGATGTCGCGGTTGATCCGCATCACGGACGCTCCGATCTTGGGCACCGCCTGGGTATCGGGGGCGAACCGGCGAAGGAGTGGCCCGATCGCCTCGACGAACGCCATGGCGGGCTCGAGCAGGTGCTCCTGATAGTCCTCATAGTGGTCGTGGAACCATTCCTTGGAGTTGTTGCGCCCGAGATCCTTGAGGAACGTCGTCGTCGTGCCGAACCCTTCGAAGGCCATGGCGCGACTCTACGCGCCCCTGCCGACACGGTCGCCCGTATACTTCGAAGGACAACTGCATATGGGGGTGTACTGGTTTCGACTCGGACGGATAACCGTCTGGGTGAAGCGGGCCGTGATCCCGGATGTCACGTAAAACGCCGGACCAACACAAGCGCCAACGACGAGTTCGCGCTCGCTGCCTAGTCTCTAGGTAGCCGCCCGCCCCGTGTGCCTGCGGTCGGGGTACGGGCGTCACTGAGCAGGCTCACCGCGAGGGCTCCGCCTGGGGGCCACCGCGGGACATCGCACCCGGGCTGGCCGAGGGGCCTTCCGCCGGTGGAGACCCCGAGGTGAGATCCATACGCCGGCTGCGCCCGGAGAAGCCCCAGATGGTCGCCCGAGCACGCGGGTTCGAATCCCGCCACCTCCACCAGCGTCGCAGGGCATGGATGGGTGCACCATGGCGGATTTCGTGATCCGGGACTGGCACCTGGACCCGTACGACGGGGATCAGGCGCCGCTCCATGTCCATCACTCGGGCGAGGAAGCCTTCATCTGCCTCGACGGCGAGCTCGAGGTCTTCGTGGATGGCTCACGGGAGCGCGTCGCTCCAGGAGGGTTCTTCGTCGTGCCGCGCGGCTCTCCACACACCTTCGCCTCGCGAAGCGTCGCCCATGTCCTCGCGGTCATGAGCCCGGAGATCGCCGAGCTGATCGACGGACTCCACGCGGATCTATCCGCCGACGAGCTGTCCGCGCTGTGGAGCCGCTGCCGGTCGTCGCTCGCCTAGCAGGATCAGGCCACCGACAGTTCACCGGCCATGCCGAGCGCGTGGTGGATGCTGCAGAAGTACTCGACGGTCCCCGACTGCGGGAACGTGACTTTCACCTCTTGGGACGCGCCCGGCTCGATGTTGATGTTCACGTTCATCGAGGTGATCGAGAAGTTGTGCAGCACCGACCC
>DATAEV010000020.1:0-21538 GCA_036257875.1 Actinomycetota bacterium
CACCGACCTCGCCGACGCGCAACAGCTCCTGGGGTTCGCGCGTACGACCGGGATGAGCACGCTCTCGATGTGGGCGATCCAGCGCGACAACGGCGGGTGTCCCGGTTCCACGGGTTCGAACGATTGCTCCGGGATCGTCCAGGGGACCTGGGATTTCAGTCATCTGCTGGGGCCGTTCACCCGGCCGTAGTCGGCCCGACGGTCCCTCAGACGCCGAGGAAGCCGACGAACAGCCGGGCGTAGGCGCGGGCTGCGGTGGCGAGCTCGTCGACGGTGACCCACTCGTCGGCCGTGTGTGCCACCGTCATCGAGCCCGGCCCCAGGATCACCGTTGGGATCTTCGCGCGGTTGAGGTAGTAGCGAGCGTCGGTGATGCCGCTGAAGCCGGCGGCGGCCGCGGGACCGCCGCCTGCTTCAGCGACGGCCGCGCGCGCCAGCCGGACGATCCGTTCGTCCGGCGGCGCCTCCGCCGCATCCGTCCATTCCCGGATCGCGACGTCGATCCGCACCTCGGGGTGGTCGGCCCGGATCTCGTCGATCAGGCGTCGGAACGGGGCCAGGACGACCGCGGGATCGTCCTCGCCCGGGAGCAGGCGCCGGTCGATGTCGACCACGCAGCGGTCGGGGACGACGTTCGGCGCGCTCCCACCTTCGATCAACGCCGCGTTGACGGTCGGGCCGCCGATCAGCGGATGGGTGAGATCGGGAAGCGCTTCCTCGAGCCGGGGGAGGAAGCGCGCCATCGAGGTGATCGCGTTCACGCCGCGGTGGGGTTGCGAGCCGTGAGCGGCCGTGCCGTGCGCGGTCGCGGTGATCCAGGCTCCGCCACGCTGGGCCACGCCCAGCCGGAGCTCGGTCGGCTCGCCCACGATCGCGGCGTCCTGGTCGAGCATCCCGCGCTCCCAGAGCACCCTCGTCCCGTGGATCCCCGCCAGCTCCTCGTCCGCCGCGAGGTGGAACCACAACGATCCACCGAGCGGGGCGCCGACGCGGGCGATCGCGGCCGCGCTCGCGAGCGCGGCCGCGATCGCCCCCTTCATGTCGCACGCGCCGCGACCGATCAGCTTCCCGTCACGGATCTCGCCCGCGAAGGGTGGGCTCGTCCACGTGTCGGCCGAGCCCGCAGGAACGGTGTCGAGGTGTCCGTTCCACGCGAGCGAGGGGCGATCCCGATCCCCGAACCGGGCGACGACGGACGGCCGTCCCTCGTCGCCCCGGATGATCTCGGGCGTGGGGCCGAGCGACGCCAGGATGTCCGCCGCCACCGAGGCCGCTGCATCTTCGGTGCCGCCCGGGTTCTCCGAGGGCGCTCCGATCAGCGCGCGCGCGTACGACAGCAGCTCGTCGACGTCGACCGCCGCCGCCGCGGCATCGGCGGCGGGGGAACGGACATCGTCGACCTCCGTCACGCCGGGCACGCTACCAGTCGCTGGGTTCTGACCTTCCAGGGCGGCGTTCTGCGAGCGGTCTCCTACGATGGACCCATGGCGCTCACCGATCACCGCTCGGCGCTGCGAGAGGGCCTCGAACCGGATCCCCATCCGGAGGCCGACGCCGGCGAGCGGCTCGCCGCGGTCCTCGCCGTCCTGATCGAGGAGCCCGTGCCGTCGCTGCTCTTCACCGAGCGGGCGGCCCATCTCAGTAGGCACCCGGGCGAGGTGTCGTTCCCGGGCGGCCTCGCCGAGCCGGGCGACGACGGACTCGTCGCGACCGCGCTCCGCGAGACGCACGAAGAGATCGGTCTCGAACCCGCACTCCCGGACGTGCTCGGCGCGCTCCCGCCGATCCACACGTTCGTCTCGGGGATCCTCGTGACCCCCTTCGTCGCGGTCGTGCGCGCGCTCCCCACGCTGCGGGTGAGTCGCGCGGAGATCGCACGCGTCCTGACCGTTCCGACCACGACGCTGGCCAGTCTCGAAGACGAGCGCGAGCTCCACGGCGAGGGTGGGCGGGCCTGGAGGGGATGGTGGTACGAGACCGGCGATGCCACGATCTGGGGCGCGACCGGGTTCATGCTGCACGCGTTCCTGGATCTCGCCCGAAAGGCGGCGCCATGGCTGACGACGTCCTGAGCCCGGAGGATCGTGAGCTAAGGGCGTTGCTCGGAGCCGTCCACACGGTCGCCGTCGTCGGACTCTCGTCCAACCCCAAGCGGCCCTCGCACCAGGTCGCGCGGTACCTCCAGGAGCACGGGTACCGGATCGTGCCGGTCAACCCGAAGGAGACGGAGGTCCTCGGCGAACCCGCGTACGCATCGCTCACGGACGTCCCGGCGGAGATCGGGATCGAGGTCGTCGATGTGTTCCGCCGCGCCGAGGAAACGCCGGAGGTGGCGCGGCAGGCGGTCGCGATCGGCGCCCGCGTGCTCTGGCTCCAGGAGGACATCGTGAGCGAGGAGGCGGCGCGCATCGCCACGGAGGGCGGCCTCGAGGTCATCATGGGCGTCTGCATCAGACATGTTCGCGCTCGGCTGATGGGAGAGGAGCTGTAGATGACCGCGTGGGAGTACTTCGTGGCGCCGCTGCTGGAACACAACCCGGGAGAGATCCTGAACACGTTCGGTGAGGACGGCTGGGAGCTGGTGGCCGTCACCCAGCAGCAGACGCCGGCAGGCGGGACATCGCTGATCGCGTACCTCAAACGCCCGAAGACCTAGTCGCGCGCTCCGCGCGGAGTCGCAGGAACAACGCGACGGCGAGCGCCACCCCCGCGGAGAGGGCGAGCCATCCCCACCGCGGATACGAGCGGGACGGACGCGCCGAGAGGTGGACGGAGACGGTCCCCGTCGGTGGGGCATCCAGGCGCCAGATGCCGCTCGGCGAGGAGAGGTACAGCCGGTCGTCGGGGCCGACGGCGACGTCGTACACCGGCTCCCCCAGATCGCTCACCCCGACCGGCCGGGGATCCGTCCCCGGCGGCAGGTCGAGCCGTCGGATCGCGCCGTCCAGGTACGAGCCGTAGTAGAGGTCGCCGCGCCACACCGCGCAGCCGGTGGGCGCGATCTCCTGCACGTGGTCGACCACCGGGTCGATCGTGCCCTCGGGTCCGCCGGAGCCCATGACGTCGGGCCAGCCATAGTTGCCACCCGCGCGCAGCAGGTTGATCTCGTCGTCGCTCGTCGGTCCGTTCTCGGTCTCCCAGATGTCACCGGTCGCCGGATCGACGCAGATCCCGAACGAGTTGCGATGCCCCAAGGTGAACAGGGGGTTGCCGGGGATCGGGTTGTCGGGCGGGACCGAGCCGTCGGGCATCAGGCGGAGCACCTTGCCGCCGATCGAGTTGGGGTCCTGTGCGAACGAGGGTTCGTGCGATTCGCCCACCGTCACGTAGAGCATGCCGTCGGAACCGAACACGAGCGCACCGCCGTTGTGGTAGCGGTTCTGCGACCCGAGTCCTTCCATGAGGACTTGCGGCGGGCCTGCCGCGGCGTCCCCGTCGGCACGGAAGCGCACGAGGCGGTTCAGGCCGAGCGCCGCATCGGAGTAGTAGACGTAGATCCACGGCTGCTGAGGGAACGCGGGATCCACAGCGACGCCGAGGAGCCCCGTCTCCGAGGACGCGTCGACGTCGAGGTGCGCGAACGGCTGCGGGAGCACGGTGCCGTCGGCGGTCGCGACGCGGACGTCCCCGGTCGCCTGCTCATCGAAGAAGAGCCGCGTGCCGTCGGGCGTCCACGCCATGCTTACGGGTTGCTCGGCGCGGAGGAAGCGCGACGGGGACCCCGATGCCGCGTGCGCCGGCACCCCCGCGAATAGCAGCACCAACGTCGCCGACACGAGGACCGCGGATCGGCGCGTGACGTCAGCCGAGCGCGCGACGGAGGTCCTCGATCAGATCGTCGGGATGCTCCACGCCGACGGACAGGCGGATCAGCTCAGGCGGCACCTCGATCGGCGATCCCGCGACGCTCGCGTGCGTCATCGGCCCGGGGACCTCGATCAGCGACTCCACGCCGCCGAGCGACTCCGCCAGGAAGAACAGCTCGGTGCGTTGCGCGATCCCGATGGCCTCCTCAGCCGAACCCACGGTGAACGACACGATCCCCCCGAAGTTCGACATCTGCCGCGCGGCGACGTCGTGGCCGGGGTGCGATGCGAGCCCGGGGTAGTACACCTGGTTGACCTTCGGATGGGATACCAGGAACGCCGCGATCGCGCCGGCCGACGATGCGTGACGCTCCATCCGCATCGCGAGCGTCTTCAGCCCGCGGAGCGCGAGGTAGCTGTCCATCGGGCCGGGGACGGCGCCGACCGCGTTCACGAGGAAACCGAGCGGCTCCACCAGCTCCGCGGCGCGCGTGACGAGCGCGCCGCCGATCAGGTCCGAGTGGCCCCCGATGTACTTCGTCACGCTGTGCACGACCACGTCGGCGCCGAGCGCGAGCGGACGTTGCGCGGCGGGCGTCGCGAACGTGTTGTCGACCACCACCTTCGCGCCGCCGGCATGGGCGGCCGAGGACACCGCCGCGATGTCGACGATCTTGAGCGTCGGGTTGGACGGCGTCTCCACCCAGACGAATCGCGTCTCCGCCCGGACGGCCTCGCGGACGGATCCGGGGTCGGTCAGGTCGCAGGTGTCGAACCCGAGCCCCCACGGCCCGAGCACCTTCGAGAGCAACCGGTACGTCCCGCCGTAGACGTCGTCGGCGAGCAGGACATGGTCGCCGGGGCGGAGCGTCAGCAGCAGGGTCGTCTCGGCGGCCATCCCGCTGGCGAACGCGAAGCAGCGCTCGCCGCCCTCCAGGGCGGCGAGCGCCGCTTCGAAGGCCGCGCGCGTCGGGTTCCCGCCGCGCGCGTAGTCCCATACCTTCGGCTTGCCGACCTCTTCCTGCAGGTACGTCGCGTTCTGATAGATCGGGACGTTGACCGCGCCGTACACGGGCTCGGGGTCCTGGCCCGCATGGACCGCGGCCGTCTCGAACCTCATCGCATCTCCGGTGGGATCACCCATCCGCGTCTCCTCAGCTCCTCGATCGCGAGCACGCCGGTACGGGCGCTCGTCCATAGCCGCGACTTGCGCTTGGCATCGTGCCCCGGCGCGAACTCGGTCCGCGTGAGCTCGTGGCAGGCGGGGTCGCCGCACGCGCACTCGCGGAACAGCGGCAGCGCGGCCTCGTCGTGCGCCTCGGCCGGCGCCGGCCGGAACGGCCGGGCGGGGAGCGACGCGGCGGGGAGCACGATCACCCCCTCCTTCGGGTCGCCGGGCGCGAACCGCTTCCCTTCGAGCGCGAGCAAGCCGGTCAGCGCGCAGAGCGCGGCGTCGACGCGGTCGGCGGTCGCCAGCTCCGCGGTCGCGACGCCCTGGGACGCGAGGATCCGCTCGCGCCACGGCTTCTTCTTCGCGCCCCTGGGGGGCAGGCAGCCCGCGAGGACGGCGGCGCTGCCATGGGGGAAGACCTCCATCGCGGTGCCGCGCGGCGCACCCGCGCGGTAGCGCGGGTAGCCCCGCGCGGCCGCCACCGCGAACACCTCGAAGCCGAATTCCATCCACGCGTAGAACGGGTGGCCGGAGCCGGTGCGCGCCGAGGGGGTGTTGAACGCGTGGATGTTGCACTGCGCGAGCAGCCGCTCGGTCAGTCGCGACGAGCCGTTCGGGGCCCACGCGGGCGGCGCGTCGATCGCGATCACGTCGGGCCGGAGCTCACCGACGAGCGATCCGAGCCGGTCGATCCCCACCCTCGAGACGACCCGTACCGACTCCCGCGCGTCGTCCAGCAGGACCAGGTCCGTCCCCTTGCGCGGCGCGCCGACGTCGATCCCGAGCGCGAGCACTACCTAGATCGGGCCTTGGCGCGAGGGAGCCTGCCGCCGGTGCGCGAGGAAGTCCAGCAGGTCGCTCCTGGTCAGAACGCCCGCGACCTGCCCCGCCTTCGCCACCAACACCGCCGGCGCGCGTTCGAGCTCCTCGAACGCCTCATCGACCGCCGCGTCCCACTCGACGACGGGGATCGGCGGAGCCATGACCGAGGCGACATCGGCCTGCAAGGCGTCGGGATCGCGGAACACCCGCTCGAGCAGCTCGCGGTCGCGGATCGACCCGACGAACTGCGCGACGTCGGTCGACGGCTCACGAACCACCGGTGCCTGCGAGATGCTGTGCGTCTGCAACACGTCGACGGCCTGACGAACCTTGTCGTGCGCGAGGACGGTGATCACGGCGGGCAGCTCGTCCCCCTTGGCGCTGAGCACCTGATCGACGCGGATCACCTCCGGCCCCTCGAGGAAGCCGTACTGGCGCATCCACGAATCGGAGAAGAGCTTCGACAGGTACTGCCGGCCGGTATCGGGGAGCAGCACGACGATCGTGGCGCCCTCGTCGTAGTCGCGCGCGACCGTGAGTGCCGCGGACACCGCGGAGCCGCCCGACCCGCCGATCAGGATCCCCTCCTGACGGGTCACGGCACGCGCCGTGAGGAAGGCCTCGCGGTCGGGGACGCGCACCCATCGGTCGACGAGGGCGGGATCGAAGGTGTCGGGCCAGAAATCCTCGCCGATCCCCTCCGTGAGGTACGGACGGGGGGTGTCGCCGGTGTAGACGGAGCCCTCGGTGTCGGCGCCCACGATCGTGACCGATGGCTTCATCCGTTTGAGGAAGCGCGCGACGCCGGTGATCGTGCCGCCGGTCCCGACCCCTGACACGAACACATCGATCGCGCCGTCGGTCTGTCGCCAGATCTCCGGACCGGTCGTCTCCTCGTGGGTCTGCGGGTTGACGGGGTTGAAGTACTGGTTCGGCTGGAACGCGCCCGGGATCTCCGACGCGAGCCGATCGGCCACCGAGTAATAGGACTCGGGCGACTCCCGCGCCACGGCGGTCGGGCAGATCACCACCTCTGCCCCGTACGCGCGCAAGAGCGCGATCTTCTCCTGGCTCATCTTGTCCGGCATCACGAAGATGCAGTCGTACCCCTTGACGGCTGCCGCGATCGCCAGTCCGTGGCCGGTGTTGCCCGACGTCGGCTCCACGATCGTGCCGCCCGGCCGCAGTTTCCCCTCGCGCTCGGCCGCCTCGATCATCCGGATCCCGATCCGGTCCTTCACCGACCCCCCGGGGTTGAGCATCTCGAGCTTGGCGAGCACCGTGGGTCGCAGACCCCGTGTCACGGCGCGCAGGCGAACGAGCGGCGTGTCGCCCATCGCATCCAGGAACGAATCGAGCACCTGCATCGTCGAGGGTCCCTTCACGTGCTGCGAGGCACCCATCGTCCCACGGCACCGGTGCTGCCGTCCCTTCTCGCCGCCTCCACGACCCCTCCAGGTGGGGACGGTAAGCTGCCGATGCGTCGGTGGACCGACGCCACCGAGCGGGAGATGCCGAAGGATGTGCGAGCCGACGTGAGCGACGGAAACCGCGGACCCGATCCGGGCGGGGAGAAGCTGCTCGTCGTCGACGACGATCCGTTCATCGCCCGGCTCCTCGAGATCGAGCTGGCCGCGGCCGGATATCAGGTCCGCGTGGCCAACGACGGAGAACAGGCGATCCAGCTCGTCCAGCAGGATGCGCCGGACCTCGTGATCACCGACGTGATGATGCCGCACGTGGACGGGTTCGAGCTGACCCGCCTCCTCCGTCAGGACCCGCGCACCGCGGCGGTCTCCGTGATCATCCTCACCGCCCGGGGACTATCCGCGGACAAGCTCGAGGGGTTCGCGATCGGCGCGGATGACTACATCGTCAAGCCCTTCGACACCCCGGAGCTCCTCGCCCGCGTGCGGGGCGTCCTCCGCCGCTCGAAGGAGATGAAGGACGAATCTCCGCTCACCGGTCTGCCGGGGAACGTCCGGATCCAAGAGGAGATCGAGGAGCGGGTCTCGTCCGGGAACGAGTTCGCCTTGCTGTATGCCGACCTCGACCAATTCAAGGCCTTCAACGACCACTACGGGTTCGCGCGGGGAGACCAGGTGATCCAGGAGCTCGCCCGCACGATGGAGAAGGTGATCGAGGAGCTGGTTCCCGGGGACGCCTTCGTCGGGCATCTCGGGGGAGACGACTTCGTGCTCGTGGTCCCGCCGTCGGCCGCCGCGCTCGTCGCGGACACGATCGTCCAGCGGTTCGACGACCGTTCGCCCGAGTACTACGACGAGGCCGACCGCGAGCGGGGATGGATCGAGGTGCTGAACCGGCGCGGCGAGCAGCAGCGGTTCCCGCCGCTCACGATCTCGATCGGGATCGCGAGCACGCAGCGCCGGCGGTTCGCGCACTTCGCCGAGGTCGTCGCGGTCGCGACGGAGATGAAGAACTTCACGAAGTCGACCCCCGGCTCGTCCTGGGCGATCGACCGTCGCGGCACCTGAGCCTCGGGCTCAGGTGCCGGGGAGCGTGCCCGGCTGGGCCAAGAAGTATCCCTGCCCGTAGCGCACGCCCAGCTCGAGGAGCGTCTGCAGCTCGGCGTCGGTCTCGATCCCCTCGGCGACGATCGTCATGTCCATCTCCTGCGCGAAGGAGATCAGCGCCCGAGCGAGCGCGCGCTTGCCGCGGTCCCCGTCGATCGAGCGGGTGAGCGAGATGTCCACCTTCACGATGTCGGGCGCGATCTGCAGGGTGTGTCGCAAGCTGGCGTACCCGGCGCCGGCGTCGTCGATCGCGATCCGCACGCCGAGCGCGCGGAGCGGCGCCAACCACCGCGCGAGCTCGTCGTAATCGTCGACGGCCTCGTGCTCGGTGATCTCCACGACCATCCGTTCGGCGACCGGCTCGAGGATCGGAGCGAGCTCGGGCGAGCGGGCGGCGCGATGTGAGCAGTTGACCGAGAGGTAGGAGCGAGGCGGCAGCTTGGGGAGCCCGAGCGCGGCCTGGCGGATCGTCGAGAGCTCGAGTTGCACGCCGAGGTCGAGCGCCCTGGCTTCTGCGAACCATTCGTCGGGCCGGCGCATGGGGAAGGACCGGAACCGCGCGAGCGCCTCGACCCCGATCACGTCGTGGTCCTCGAGGTTGACGATCGGCTGGAAGGCCATGGACATCCCCTCGCCCGCGACGAACCGCAGGATCTCGTCACGGCGAGCCTCGATCTGCTCCTGTTCGATCTCCTCGCGCCGGAGCTGCGACGAGAGCTCGTGCACGATGCCGCCGACGACCTCGTCCGAGAGGCTCGTGCCGCCCTGCGCGACCCGGCGGATGGATCCCAGGATGTCCTCGGCCGCGGTCCCCTTGACGAGGTAGCCGACGCACCCGGCGCGGAGCATCTCAAGCACCGTCGGACGATCCTCGAACGCGGAGAGCGCGATCACGCGGGTGCCGGGGGACAGCCGCTGGATCTCCCGCGCGGCCCGGGGTCCGCCGCCGGCAGGCATCTTGACGTCGAGCAGGGCGACGTCGGGCTGCTCCCGCTGCGCGAGGGCGATCGCCTCGTCCGCGTCGGCCGCCGCCCCCACGAAGAAGATCCGCTCCTCCTGGGCGAGGAGCTCGGCCAGGGCCCCGCGCAGGGCGGGCTCATCGTCGGCCACCAGGACGCGGATGCGTTGGGGCGACGGGGACATGGCTGTTTCGGCGAGGGGGAAGCTCCGCACGACCTGCGAACCGTACCCACCGGGGATGCCCCATGCAATCGCCCGGGGGCATGGACTAGACATCCCCCGTCTGTCCCACCGGACGGTCGCCGGGGTGGGTCCCTGCGGTGCCTAGTGGTGGGGGCCGGACGCCCACTCCTCGCGGAGGATCCCCATCAGCAGCGCGTCGTGGATCTCACCGTCGAACCAGGCGTGGGCGCGGAGGCGGCCCTCCTCGACGAACCCGGCCTTCGTGTAGGCGCCGACCGCCCGTTCGTCGTCGGCGAGCACCTCCAAGCCGACCTTGCGCATCGCCAGGTCGCGGAAGGCGAAGTCGACGAGCGCCCGGACGGCGTCCTGGCCGAACCCTTTCGACCAATAGGCCCGCCCGAGGGTGATCCCCAGGTGGCAGGTCCGCTGGAAGTGATCGATGAAGTGCAGCTCGCATTCGCCGATCAGCTCGTCGTCCACCTCGATCACGAACCGCATCGTCCGCGGATCGGACTCCTCGAGCCGCTCGTCGAACCGATGCTCGAGCTCGGCCAGGGACGACGGCCGCGCCGGTGTGTCGGAGGCTCGGGCGATGAGCTCGAGGTCGTCGTCGAGGAGCTCGTGCAGCACCGGCAGATCTTCGCGCTCGAGAGCTCGGAGCGTGACCTGTTCCCCGTGGAGCATCCGTCGCCCTCCTTCCGTCCTTCGGCCGAGTGTAGCGGCGAGGTCTGCCGGCGAAGCCTTCCCCGTCGGCTTGTGCGAACGGGGACCCGAGGGTAGGGTCCGCTCATCGCGCGGCGACGCGTCCCGGAAGGGGTTTCCGATGAGCTTCTCGGTCGAGGGCGACTACTTCGAGACATGCACGTGTGACGTGAGTTGTCCGTGCATCTGGCTCAAGCCCGCCGACAAGGACGCGTGCGACCTGATGCTTGCCTGGCACATCACGGCCGGACAGAAGGACGGGGTCGATCTCTCGGGGCTCAGCGCCGTCATGGCGGTGCACTCGCCGAAACAGATGACCGACGGCGGGTGGAAGGTCGCTCTGTACCTGGACGACCGAGCGACGCCCGAGCAGTCCGAGGCGCTCGGAGCGGTGTTCTCCGGCGCCGCGGGCGGCCACCTCGCGGGGGTGGCCCCGCTGATCGGCGAGGTTGCCGGGGTCGCTCCCGCCACGATCTCGTTCGATCGAACGAGCGGATCGCTGCGCGCGGAGGTGGGCGACGTCCTGTCCATGGAGGCCGAGGAGATCAAGGGGATGGACGGCACGACCCCGCCGGTCATCACGAACCCGATCCTGATCGGGGTCACGCAGCCCGTCACGCAGGCGAAGGCGGGCGACGTCAGGTACCACGGGCATTGGGACGTCGAGTACTCGGGGACGAACAGCTTCGTCACGGACTTCGCGTACGAGGGCTGAAACGGCTTCGACGGACGCACCGGCGCGCGACCTCCCGCTGAGACAGATCCTCCCGTGGTGGATCGCGCTGTGCCTGCTCGCCGCCCTCGCGTGGGCCGTGACCGTGATCCAGGCAAGAGGTATGGGCGTCGGGTCCGGAACGATGGGGCTGTCGCTCGCGGCGTTCCTCGCGCTGTGGGTCGTGATGATGATGGCGATGATGTTCCCGTCGGTGGCGCCGATGGTCGTTATGTGGATCAGGTCGGTGTCTGCTCGCCCAACACGGAGTGCCCGGGTCACCGGCGTCGCGGGGTTCCTCTGCGGCTACCTCGTGGCGTGGGCGGCGTTCGGACTGCTGGCCTATGTCGTGCTGATCGGGGCGGATCGACTGGTTGACGCGTCGCCGTCGACCGTGAAGTGGGTGGGTGCCGGCATCTTCCTGCTGGCCGGGATCTATCAGCTGACGCCGTTGAAGCGCGCGTGCCTGCGGCACTGCAGATCCCCGATCGGTTCGTTGTTCCACTACGCAAGCTTCAAGGGCCCCGCCCGCGATCTCCGGGTCGGCGTGCATCACGGCTTCTACTGCGTCGGCTGCTGTTGGGGTCTGATGATCGTCCTGGTCGCGGTCGGGGCCATGAACATCGCCGTGATGGCGGCGCTCGCCGCCGTGATCCTCATCGAGAAGATCTGGAGGTACGGGCGGCCGTTCGCGATCGCGCTCGGCATCACGCTGGTCATCTTGGCTGTCTTGGCGCCATCCACGCCGAGGCTGCTCCCCGGTCTCCACCCGACCACCCCGATGTCGGACGAGATGCCCGCGCAGACGCCGACCATGTAACGCGATACGACGTTTGCCCGCGGGCCGCGCCGCCCGTAGCCTTGCCGCCGTGCCGGTATCGGTCGGGGAACCTCTCACGCTCGAGGATGTCGTCGCGGTGGCGCGCGGCGCGCACGTGACGTTCGCGGGCCCCGCCCGCGAACGGGTGCGCGCCGCGCGCGAGGTAGTCGAGCGCGCCGTCGCGGGCGGCCGCACGATGTACGGCGTCACGACCGGCTTCGGTGCGCTCGCCGACACGCGGGTCGCGCCCGAGCAGACCTCGGCGCTGCAGCACGGCATCGTCACCTCCCACGCGACCGCGGTCGGGCGACCGCTGTCGCGCGAGGAGGCGCGCGCGATGCTCGTGCTCCGCGCGCACGTCCTCGCGCTGGGGCACTCGGGCGTGCGCGTGGAAGTCATCGATCTGATGGTCGAGATGCTGAACCTCGACATCGTCCCGGCCGTCCCGGAGCAGGGCTCGCTCGGGGCCTCGGGCGATCTCGCGCCGCTCGCCGGACTGGCGCTGCCGCTGATCGGGCTCGGCCGGTTGCTCACGAGCGACGGCTTCACGGAGCCATCGGCCGACGGGCTTGGCCGGGCGGGTCTGCGTCCGCTCGAGCTCCAGGCGAAGGAAGGGCTCGCGCTCGTGAACGGCACGCAAGGGATGGCCGCGATCGGGACCCTCGCGCTGATCCGGTCGGAGCAGCTCGCGCGAGCCGCGGACGTGATCGCCGCGATGACGATCGAGGCCTCCCTCGGGACCGACGCCCCGTTCGACGAGCGGCTCCAGCGACTCCGGCCGCATCCGGGCCAGGCCGCGAGCGCGGCGAACCTCCGCGCGTTGCTGGACGCGTCGCCGATCCGCGAGTCGCATCGGACGTCGGCCCACCTGGTGCAGGATGCGTATTCGCTGCGGTGCGCCCCCCAGGTGCACGGCGCCACACGGGACACCTGCCGCCACGTCCGGGACGTGCTGTCCATCGAGACGAACAGCGTGAGCGACAACCCGGTCGTCCTCGTCGAGGACGACGACGTCCAGAGCGGCGGCAACTTCCATGGGATGCCGGTCGCCGTCGCCATGGACGCGCTCGCTCTTTCGCTGGTGTCGCTCGCATCCATCAGCGACCGGCGTCTCTACCGTCTCCTCGACCCGAAGACCTCCAACGGTCTCCCGCCGTTCCTCGTCCCCGAGAGCGGGCTCAACAGCGGGTTCATGCTGATCCAGTACACCGCCGCCTCCGTCGTCTCCGAATGCAAGTCGCTCGCGCATCCGGCATCCGTCGATTCGATCCCTTCGAGCGCCGGCCAGGAAGATCACGTCAGCATGGGGATGACGAGCGCGCGGCACGCCCGCGAGATCGTCGCGAACGCCGAGACCGTGCTCGCCCTCGAGGCGCTCGCCGCGGCGCAGGCACTGGATCTCCGCGCCCCGCTCGAGCCCGGCCCGGCCACCCGCGCCGCGGTGCAGGCGATCCGCGGACGCGTCCCGTTCGTCGAGCACGACCGGGAGTTCGGGCCAGACATCGAAGCGGCGGTCGAGCTCGTGCGCGACGGCACCCTGGTCGCGGCCGTCGAGGGCGTGACCGGTCCGCTCCGCTGACGTGCTCGTCCGGGTTGGTACGTCGCTCCCGTGTTCGCCGGACGAGGCCTGGGCGATCCTCCTCGCGTGGGAACGCCAGGCCGATTGGATGCTCGACGCGGATCGCGTCGAGGTCGTGTCGGCGCACCGGGAGGGCGTCGGCGTTCGGCTGGCCGTGCGCACCCGGATCCTCGGGCTCCCGGCGTTCACGGAGCCGATGGAGGTGATCGGTTGGGAGCCACCCCGACGGCTCGTCCTGCGTCACGGAGGCCTCATCGCGGGCGAGGGCACCTGGTCCTTGACGCCCGAGTCCGGCGGTACGCGGTTCGTCTGGACCGAGGACGTCCGGCTCGGGGTGCCGATCGTCGGCGAGGTGGCCGCAGGGTTGTATGCGCCGGTGCTTCGGTGGTTGATGCGGCGGGCCGCTGCCGGTCTCAGAGGGGCGGTGATCGCATCCGGCCCGCGGCACCGGTGATCGCTCGACCTCGTGCTAGCGTGGAGCGGAAGCAGGGGAGCCCGGTGGGACCGGGCTGAGAGGCCGGTTGCGGAACCGGCGACCCTTCGAACCTGATCCGGTCAGGACCGGCGGAGGGAGCTCATGACACCGGCGGCGCCGAACGCATCGGTCACCGCACGGCTCGAGGACGCCCTCGAGCGCGAGACACCGAACTGGGGGATCCGACCCGTCCCCGAGTCGCTCCGGCGCTTCTCCGGGCTCGATCTGGCGGTGCTCTGGGGCGACCTGTCGATCGGACTCCTCGTCCTGGTGAGCGGGGCGCTGCTCGTGCCGGCGCTCGGGCTGCCGATGGCGGCCCTCGCGATCGTGATCGGGACGGCGATCGGTTGCGTCCCGCTCGGGCTCGTCGCGGCGGCCGGCGCGCGCGACGGGGTGCCCTCGATGGTGCTCTTCCGCCCCGTGCTCGGGCTCCGCGGGTCCTACGTGCCGTCGTTCGCGAACCTCGTCCAGCTGATCGGATGGACGGCCTTCGAGTTCTGGGCGATGGGGCGGATCGCGAACGCGGTCTCGATCGATCTGTTCGGGTTCGATGCGGCGTTCGTCTGGATCCTCGTGGTCGCCGTCGTCTGCACGGCGCTCGCCCTCGCCGGCCCGATCTTCACCGTCCGCCGGTGGCTCGAGCGCTTCGGGGTGTGGATCGTGGTGGGGGTCGCCGTCTGGATCACCGTGAAGGTCCTCGCCGGGGCGGACATGGGTGCCGTCTGGTCGCGTCCGGGACTCGGTGGGCTCCCGTTCTGGCTGGGGGTCGACCTCGTGATCGCGATGCCCATCTCCTGGCTCCCGCTGGTGGCCGATTACTCGCGGTTCGCTCGGGAGCCGCGGGCCGCGTTCGTGGGCACGGCCGCCGGCTACGCGCTCGGCAACGTCTGGTTCTACCTGCTGGGCGCCTTGCTCGTGCTCGCGGCCGGGGCGGGCACGGACGTGCTCGACCTCGGCACCACGATCGCCGCGGCGGCCGGCGGCGGCGTGGTCCTCCTCGCGCTCCTGGTCGGTGAGTCCGACAACGCCATGGCCAACGTGTACTCGTCGGCGGTCTCCGTGCAGAACGCGCGACCCGCGTGGTCGCAGCGAGCGCTGATCGCCGCGGTGGGGGCCGCGGGGCTCGCGATCGCGGCAGCGATCGGGAGCGACGCGGCCGCCACGCTCGAGAGCTTCCTGTTGCTGATCGGGTCCGTGTTCGTCCCGCTGTTCGCGGTGTTCCTGGCCGACTGGGGGATCCGCGCGCGCGGCCGGTTCGGTGAAGAAGCGCTCTTCGACGGCGCGCCACTGGGGATCCGGTGGCGCGCCGTCCTGCCTTGGGTCGTCGGCTTCCTCGCCTTCCAGTGGTGCGCACCGACGACCCTGGTGGGCTGGTGGACCTCCGGCCT
Source organism: Actinomycetota bacterium (assembly GCA_036257875.1). GTDB lineage: Bacteria > Actinomycetota > UBA4738 > UBA4738 > HRBIN12 > AC-51. The sequence goes on from DATAEV010000020.1 coordinate 15,153, forward strand.
CGAACGCGTGGTCCACGGGTGGCTCGGGCTTCCCTTCCCGCTGGTCGGCGACTCGGCGCTCGGTGGGAGCATCCCCGGGTTCGTCGCGGCGTTCGTCGTGGCCCTCGCGGTCCTGCCCCGCCGTCCCGCCACGGCTCCGACGCCCTAGGCGGGCGGCGGCGCGAGCACCAGCAGCACGACCGACGGCTCCTCGGAGGCGTTGCGGAACGTGAGGTCCTCGCCCGCCGGGACGAGCGCCGACTCCCACTGCCGCATCCGCGCCCGGGCCTTGCCCACCTGCGTCGCGATCTCGCCCGCGAGGACGACCACGATCCCGTCCGAGTTCGCGTCCGACATCGGGCCGATCCCCTGGGAACCCTGTACGCACACGACCTGGGAGAACAACTGCCGGGTCTCGTAGAGGACCTCGGTCCGCGCAGCGTCGTCCTCGAAGTGGACCAGATCGGTGACCTTGCGCGTGTTCACGGCGCTCGTCCCATGGGAGGCATCAGCCTAGCCGCGCGACCGGCTGCCGGACCCGCGGGCAGCCTTCCCCACTAGACTGACCCACCGCTCGCCAGTCCGTGTCCACGTCGACGACGAGGAAGGGTATCCCGTGATCACGTATGCGTTCTCGACCGAGTCCCCGGCCGACCTCGACGCCGGCCTGCTGATCCTGCCGGTGTTCGAGGGCGGGGAGCCGGGCCCTGGCGTCCGGGAGACCGGGCTCCGAGATGCGTTCGCCGCGGCCAAGCTCACCGGCAAGAAGGGCGAAACCCTCCTCGTGACGGGTCGTGAGCGGTCCGGGGCTCGCGATCGGGGCTTCGCGGCCGGGGCCGCGCTCCTGGTCGGGGTGGGTCCGAAGGCCGAGTTCGATCTCACCGCGCTCCGGCGTGCGCTCGGTCGCGCTGCGGGAACCGCCCGGCGGTTCGGCTCGGTCGCGACGACCTTCCCGCTAGCCCTCGGCGCGCGCCAGGCGACCGAGGCCGTGCAGGCTGCGGCCGAGGGTCTCGGGCTCGGCGCCTACCGGTTCCGTCGCTACAAGACCACCTCGAAGGACGACGACGGCGCCCTCGAGTCCGTCACGATCCTCGGCTCCGCGAAGTGGGACGCGCGCGCTGCGCGCGAGGCGCTGGCACGGGCCGACGTCCTCGTCGACGCCGTGGCGTGGGCTCGCGACCTCGTCAACACGCCCGCGGGTGACCTGCCCCCCGCCGAGATCGCGAAGGCGGCGAAGGCGATGGCGAAGGAGCAGGGCATCACCTGCAAGATCTGGAACGAGACGCAGCTCGCTCAGGGTGGCTTCGGCGGGATCCTCGGCGTCGGGAAGGGCTCGATCAACCCACCCCGGATGATCGAGCTCACCTACCGGGGAGCGAGCGCCAAGACCGCTCCGATCGCGCTCACGGGCAAGGGCATCGCGTTCGACTCCGGGGGCCTCTCGCTCAAGGACGCCGCGGGCATGGAGACGATGAAGATGGACATGGGTGGCGCCGCGTCGATCCTCGGCACGATGAAGGCGATCGCCCGCCTCAAGGTCAAGGTCAACGTGATCGCGGCGATCCCGTGTTCGGAGAACATGCCCAGCGGGTCGGCACAGAAGCCCGGCGACGTGATCAGGCATCGTGGCGGGAAGACCTCGGAGGTGCTCAATACCGACGCCGAGGGCCGGCTGGTGCTGGCCGACGCGTTGGCCTACCTCGCGGAGCACGATCCCGTGTGCATCGTGGACACGGCCACCCTGACGGGCGCGTGCATGGTCGCGCTCGGCACCGACGTCGGAGGCGCGATCGGGACGAGCGACGAGGTCGCGGATGAGCTGATCCGCGCCGGGGAGGCCACCGGTGAGCCGATCTGGCAGCTGCCGTTGTTCGCCGACTACCGCGCGCTGATCGACTCGAAGGTCGCAGACATCAAGAACATCGGCAAGCGCTACGGCGGCGCGATCACCGCGTCGTGGTTCCTCGCCGAGTTCGTCGGCGAGACGCCGTGGGTCCATCTGGACATCGCCGGACCCGCGTTCTCCGAGCACGGCAACGATCTCGGGCCGGCGGGCGGCACGGGGATGCCCGTCCGGACGCTGGTCCGTTTCCTCCAGGACCGGGCGGGCGCTCGGAAGCGATAGGGCCCGTGCCGCCAGGAGCCGAGCCCACGCCGAGAACCGGCCCGGCGCTTGCCGTGTTCGCCCACCCGGACGATGCGGAGATCTGCGCGGGAGGGGTGATGGCGAAGTGGGCCTCGGCGGGACGCGAGGTCCACCTGCTGATCCTGACCAACGGGGACCGTGGGTCGACCGATCCGACGGCGAGCCGCGCGGAGCTCGCGGCCACGCGCAGGGAAGAGACGGAGGCCGCCGCCGACGTGATGGGGCTCGCGAGCGCCCGGGTGCTCTCGACGCACGACGGCGAGCTGGAGAACACGAGCATCATCCGCGAGGCGGTTACCCGCCGGATCCGCGAGGTCCGCGCTGAGACCGTGGTGAGCTGCGATCCCACCGCGGTCTTCTTCGAGAACCGCTACTACAACCACTCCGACCATCGGACGGCCGGATGGATCGCGCTCGACAGCTGTTTCCCTGGCAGCGGCAACCCGCATTTCTTCAGCGAGCAGCTCGGCGAGGGCCTTCGAACCCAAGACGTGTTCGACGTGTGGCTGGGCTGGTCGAACGAGCCCAACCGCACCGAGGATGTGAGCGGGTTCTTCGACGCCAAGGTCCAGGCGCTCGCGCGCCACGCGAGCCAGCTCACCGAGGGCATCCGCTTCTGGGACGAAGCGATGCGCAAGGAAGCGAAGGCGTCGGGGGAGAAGATCGGCGTGGAGCTGGCCGAGGAGTTCCGCGTCCTCGATCTGAGCTGACTACTCCTTCACGCCGATCGCCAGCAGCACATCGCGCCGATCGTGCAGCGGATCAGGGAACCGGTCGGCGAAGACCGATCGGGCGCGCTCGCGGAAACCGGCCCACGCGGCGTCGCCCAGCATCTCCTTCGCGAACCGGCCGACGGCCCAGACCTCCAGCCCATCGAGGTAGTCCTCGAGCGAGTAGCTCCACTCGTACCGCGCCGGCTCGGTGCGGACGTGGCGAAGGCCGGCGTCGAGCAACGCCAGCTCGATCGCTTGCCGCTTCGTGAATCGGTCGTGGTTCGGGATCGCCTTCGCGATCGAGGGCTCGAGGAGCTCCTTCGGGACCACCTCGGTCACCAGCTCGAGCCACGTGTCGCTGAACGCGTCACGACCGTCGGCCCATGCCGAGAACGCAACGGTGCCGCCGGTCCGGGTGACGCGAACGATGTCGTACAGGGCGGTGTCCACCCTGGCGAAATGGGCGAGCACGAACGCGCCGACCACGGCGTCGAACGACCCGTCCCGGAAGGGCAGGTCGATCGCTTCGGCGGCCGCGAGGCGGAGCTCGGGGTGGACCGCGTGCGCCACCTCCAACATGCCGGGCGAGGCGTCGACGCCGACGGCGTCGACGCCGAGCCCTCGCGCGATCTCCGCGGCGACGCCGGTGCCGGTGCCGACGTCGAGCACGCGCTGGCCGGCGTGGACGCCTGCCAGCGCCAGCAGGTCGCGGGCGGGGTCGGCGAACCGAGGGGCGTGAACGCGCTCGTAGGTGATCGCGACGTCGTCGTAAGACCGCCAGTCGTCCATGAGGGAGCAAGGGTACCGGGGGCGGCTGTGAACGACGGAAGAGCGTCTCCCGGTTCCGTGGCCGCCGGCCTGTGGCCACTACCCTGGGCCGCGATGTCCAGGTCGTTGGCGGGATCGCGCGGGTGACGGGGGTCGCCGGGGTCCTGGCGCTCGTGCTCGCGGAGACGGTCGCCGGCGCGGCCGGGTTCACCTGGATCTCACCCCTCTGGAACGAGACGAAGCGCTCGTACTTCACCCTGTGGAGCGTGCTCGCGACGCTGCTGTTCGCGTGGCCCGCCTGGTTCGCGGCGTCGTCGGGCGCCATCGCCGGTGACGCCACGGGCGGATGGGTGACCGGGCTGTCGCTCGCGGTCGCGGTGCTGGGGACCGCGACCGCGGTCGCGTTCCTCCTTCGGCAGCCGAAGGTGGGACTGATCGTCGGGATCGTCTCGGTACCGGCATCGCTCGCGGTCCTCGTCGCGATGGCCGCGACGGGACGACAGGGATACGCGGTGTCGCTGTTCCAGCTGGCAGCGGGTGCGGCGTTGCTGGGCGCGGCCTACGACGGCTTGTTCCTCGGGCACTGGTACCTGACCGACCGGAAGCTCACGCGGCGGCCGATCGACCGGGCCACGCTCGCGCTGATCGTCGCGACCGCTGTCGAGCTCGTCGCGATCACGACGAGCGGCTTCGGCGGGACGCCGTCCTCTGCACAGCTCAACCCCTTGCTCACGGCTGGTGCCCTCGCGCCGTGGATCGCGATCGGGATGGCGGCCGCCACACTGCTGATCGCGGTCGTGGTCCGGGCGGCGTTGCGGAGCGAGCGCGCCTCGGCCGTGCAATCAGCGACGGGCTTCTACTACCTTGCGGTCGTGACCGCCTTCACCGCCGAGATCGCCGTCAAGACGAGGTTCCTCCCCGGGTAGCCGATGCGAGCAGCCGTGATCGTCGTCGGGATCATCGCCCAGATGGTCGCGTGGTGGAGGATCTCCTCCGGCCGCGTGACCGTGTGGCAGCTGATGCCCTTCGTGCTCGGTGCCATGGGGATCGCGGCCCTGCTGGTGATGCCCCCGCCGCAACGGACGACCGGCGTGGGGGTGGCGCTCGCGGTCGGTGCGGGGGCCGGGTTCGCACTGTTCCTCGGCACCCGGGTGTTCGTCGCGATCGCCTCCCATTGGGGACCCTTCGCTCGTCACGTGGAGGAGGCCTATCGAGAGGCGGCCGAGGAGCCCGTCCGGGCGGCTCTCGTCCTGTCGTTGCTGGTCTCGGTCCCCGCGGAGGAGATCTTCTACCGGGGACTCGTCCAGCGGACGCTCTGGGGGACGCCGCTCGGGGCCGGTGGCGCCGCCGTCGCGGTGCTGGTCCTCTACGTGCTGGGAAACCTGCCGTCCCGATCGCTGCCGATCGTGGCCGGCGCGGTCGTGGGCGGTGCGGTATGGGGAGCGCTCGCGTGGTGGTCGGGCGGGCTCGCGGCGCCCCTCGCGAGCCATATCCTTTGGACCGGACTGATGCTCGTGCTTCCCCCCAAGGTCGGACGGGAGGTACCGGCGTGAGCTTCGTGTCGACGGCCGTGCAGCGGGTGCTCGAGGATGGGCAGTTCTGTGCGGTCGCCGCTCCGACGCCGAACGGCCCGCACTGCACGCCACTCGTGTTCGCCTTCAGCGGCGCGCGGATCTGGTTGACCACCTCCCGCCGGTCGGTGAAGGCAAGAGCGTGGAGGGTCGACCCGTCAACCGCCGGGCTGATCCGCGACGGCGATCTCTCCGTCGCCTTCACGGGGACCGTGAAGACCTACGACGCGCTCGACAAGCGGACCTGGGGCGCGGCCGTCGCGGGCGCGACCTCGATCGCGCGAGCGACGGCGGGCTTCAGCCGGAAGAACGCCCGCTTCTTCGCCGGCTATGCGTTCGACGCCCGGCAGGTCCCGTTCGCCTGGACGCCGCCCGGCCGCGTCTTCGTCGGGATCGATCTGGAACGCACGGCTCTCCTCGACGACGAGGGGGTGCAGGAGGGACGCGGCCGCTGGGGTGCCGAGGAAGCGGCCTCGCACCAGACCTTCCGGCGCTCCTCGACTGGCGCCGATCCGCTGGCGGTCCTCCCCGACGACGTGGTCTCGCAGATCGGCCGGGAGGGCAGCGGCGCCCTGGCCGTTGCCGGCGAGTGGGGCCCCACCGTGCTCCCGATCCGATGGCGGGCGGAGGCGAACACGCTCTACGCCGCGCTCCCCGCGCAGACGCTCGCGATCGCGGCAGCCGATCCCGACGCCACGGTCGCGCTCACCGTCGACAGCCCGTCTGCCTGGCGCGCCCGCGACATGGTCGGCGCGATGTTCCAGGGGCGCGCGGCGTGCTTCGTCGAGGGTGAGGTCGGGCAGGGCGCGAAGTCGATGGCGTCGATCGCGCGCTCGATCGCGCCCGACGCGACCGCGCTCGTGCGCGTGTCGCCACGGCGTGCGGTGTGGTGGCGCGGCTGGACCAGCGGCAGCGCCGACATCGCATGACCGTCGTCGAGTACTCGGTCGAGGTCGACGCGACCCCCGAGGACGTCTGGTCCGTCGCGAGCGATCCCCGGAGCCTTCCCGCGTGGGAGCGTCTGATCGAATCGGTGTGGGTGCCGCAGACCGGCCTCGGCGTCGGCGTGGCGTTCGAGGTCACGATGTCGTTCATGGGGGTGCGCGCGACCGTCCCGTGCATCGTTCGGGAATGGGAGCCGCCTTGGCGCTCGACCGTGGAGCTGGAGGGGCTCCTCGACGCCGTGGTCACGACGTCGGTCGCGAAGCT
>DATAEV010000027.1:0-1890 GCA_036257875.1 Actinomycetota bacterium
GCGTCCGCGCCCTGCCGGTCGAGCACGTGCCATGGATCGATCGCCGTCCCGAGCGATGTGCTCATCCTGCGGCCGTCCTCGCCCATGATGAGTCCGAGGCAGACGCAGTTGCGATAGGTGATCGAATCGAAGAGCAGGACACCCTCGGCCATCAGTGTGTAGAACCAGCCTCGCGTCTGGTCGATCGCCTCGGCGATGAAGTCCGCGGGGAAGCGCTCGTCGAACCGGTCGATGCCGCGACCGAGGTCCGGGTGGTAGCCCCATTGGGCGTAGGGCATCGCGCCCGAGTCGTACCAGGTATCGATCACCTCCGGGAGCCGGTGCGCCTCGCCTCCGCATTCGGGGCACGCGATCGCGACCTCGTCGATCGCGGGGCGGTGGGGGTCGATATCGGTCACGTCGCGGCCGGCGAGCTCCGAGAGCTCGGCGAGCGAGCCGACCGCGGTGTCGTGACCGTCGGCGCACCGCCAGATCGGAAGCGGGGTGCCCCAATAGCGCTCGCGTGAGAGCGCCCAGTCGATGTTGTTTGCGAGCCAATTGCCGTACCGCCCGTGCTTGATGTGGTCGGGGTACCAGTTCACCTCCTCGTTCACGGCGAGGAGGCGATCCTTCACCGCCGTCGTCCTCGCGTACCACGACGTGCGAGCGATGTAGATCAGCGGGGTCTCGCAGCGCCAGCAGAGCGGGTAAGCATGCGTGATCGTCCCCGAACGAAGCAGCAGGCCACGCGACCGCAGGTCCTCCTGGATCACAGCATCCGCATCCTTGAAGAACGAGCCGCGGACGAAGCCCGGAGCCTCGTCGGTGAACCGACCCTCCCCGTCGAGAGGCTTGAACGTCCTCCATCCTTCCCGCCGACCTATCTCGAGGTCTTCGGGTCCGAACGCCGGCGCCAGGTGCACCACGCCGGTGCCGTCATCGAGCGAGACGAAGTCTGCGGTCACGATGCGGTGTGCGCCCTCCACGTTCGGGTAGAGCGGCTCGTACCTCGTGCCGACGAACGACGCTCCCGGCAGCGGACCGGCCACGACGGGGTCCTCAGGCAGGACGGCGTCCTTCAGCGCCTCGGCCAGAACGAGACGCTCTCCGCCGTGCTCGACCACCACGTACGCGGCGTCGGCGGAGACGGCGAGGCCGGTGTTGGAGATGAGCGTCCACGGCGTGGTCGTCCACCCGAGCATCGAGGCTCCGACGAGCGCGGGGTCGGTCGCCTCGACGATGCGGAACAGGATGTAGACGCTCGGGTCCTCGACGTCGGCGTAGCCCATCGCCACCTCGGCGTCCGACAGCGGCGTCCCGCATCGCGGGCAGTACGTCGTGATCCGATCGTCCTCGACCAGCATCCCGCGCGCATGGAGGTGTTTGAGGGACCACCAGACGCTCTCGATGTACTCGGCGTTCATCGTCCAGTACGCCTCGGGCATGTCGATCCAGAAGCCGATGCGCTCGGTGAGTCGCTCGAAGTCGCCCACGTACCGCTGGACGGACTCGCGGCAGAGATCGTTGAACTCGGCGATCCCGAAGGCCTCGATGTCCCGCTTGGACTTGGTGCCGATCTCTCTCTCGACCTCGAGCTCGACCGGAAGCCCGTGGCAGTCCCATCCCGCTTTGCGCGGGACGTAGTGACCCGTCATCGCCTTGAAGCGAGGGAAGACGTCCTTGAACGTCCTCGCCTCCACGTGGTGGACGCCGGGTCTGCCGTTCGCTGTTGGCGGGCCCTCGTAGAAGACCCAGAGCGGGCCCTCCTTTCGCTGCTCGAGCTGGCGGTGGAACACGTCGGCCTCGCGCCAGAACCCGAGCACCGCGCGCTCGAGCTCGGGGAAGTTCGCCTTCTGATCGACCGGCTCGAACATCGCCACCTCCGAAACGCCGAACGCCCCGTCCCCGTTG